>NZ_SJWW01000008.1:0-93629 GCF_004352745.1 Streptococcus sp. KCJ4932
AAAGTTAGTGTAACAGCACGTTACGGTAAAGGTAGCTTGTAATTAGGAGGATAAGGCAAATGAAAAAAGTAAAAGCAACAAAACGTAATACAGTTAAAGTAGGAAAAGTTAGTGTAACAGCACGTTACGGTAAAGGTAGCTTGTAATTAGGAGGATAAGGCAAATGAAAAAAGTAAAAGCAACAAAACGTAATACAGTTAAAGTAGGAAAAGTTAGTGTAACAGCACGTTACGGTAAAGGTAGCTTGTAATTAGGAGGATAAGGCAAATGAAAAAAGTAAAAGCAACAAAACGTAATACAGTTAAAGTAGGAAAAGTTAGTGTAACAGCACGTTACGGTAAAGGTAGCTTGTAATAAATATTGATAACCATTAATTGGTTATCAACAATATGGGGTTTAGTGTAATAATTAAACTCTATATTGTTGATAATTAAAAATTTAGGAGCAGATTATATGTTTTTAGCTATATTTAAGTCGATTTTTAAAAGACGAGATGTTGGAATTCTGTTGGGATTTTCATTATTACCTTTAATTACTCCATTTTTTATGGAGAATCAAGATTTTGATACGATGGCAAATTCTGGATTTACTTCTAATTTACTATCGTTTACTTCAGGGGCGTTAGATACGCAGTTTAAACTTATTATTCCCACACTAATATTAGGATTTATTGTTAGTTCAGTATTCAGAGATGAAATTGATAGTGGAATAATGTTTTTGTATAAGGATATTAGTAAGACGAAAATTTTTAAAGCCAAGATGAGAGGGTTATTCTTACTTTATACAATTTATTTACTGATGTCAGTTTTAATTAGTATTATTACCTACTATATCATTTTGATTCCTCATTTTGGCATGTGTGCAAGATTAGTTTCTAGTTCATGGTTAGAAATTAAATCATCAGCTTTAATGCTTTTAGCCACTATCTTTTTAAATTTGATAACTATTTCATTGTTTGCATGTATTTCAATTAAGAAAAAAACATTAGTGTCAGTTCTATCAGGGGTATTATTTACTCTTATTTCAATGATTGCACCTATGCTAAGCTCATTGAAATATCTATTTCCAAATAGTTATTCAGATTTACTAAATCAATTTAATTTTGTAACTGCATTGATTATCATGGTGATTTTATTTGTTATTTACTTTTTGACACCCTATCTATTAGCAAAATTAAGATTTAAAAAACTTGAGTTTTAGGAGATTATGATGAAGTCTATAAAATGGGAAACACTTTTTATTTCCATTGGTTTAATAGTTCTTGCTTCAGTTTGTTACAATTTGGGTTTAGCGACTCTATTTCTAGGTGGCAAGAATTTAACAGCGGATGCTTACACCTACACAATTATGTTTTGTATGCCGTTAGGATTTATTATTCTACCGTATATTGTGGCTAGGAAATTTCAATTACTTCCCAATAAGAGTAAGGTTTCAATTGATTTTAAGATTTTAACAGTTTTATTTGCACTGTTGATATTATTTGATGTTCTTGTATTCAAAACAGGAGAATCATTTAATCAGTTAATCATTGCAACGAGTGAAGAGTTTTTATTTCGATATCTTATTTTTAATATATTATGTAAAGATATGTCTAAATGGCAAGCAATCATCATTAATTCTTTGTTGTTTGCACTAATTTTGCATTTAAATTATAGTTTTTTAGATAATTTAATTTTTAGGTTCCCAATTGCGATAGTATTTTCATACATTGCTCAAAGGTTTGGCTTGCAATACTCAATTGCTTCGCATTGGTTATATAATTTGATAGTTGTTAAATTCGGTATTTAAAGGAGATTATTATGACATTAACATTTTTTATCGCAGCAGTTTTATATTTGATTATAACAGCTTTGGGAGTTTATTTTTTACCCTCTATGTCAGTACTTGTTTATCTTGGAATGATTTATTTACTCCCACCAGTTATGAATTATATTTTAGTAACTATTAGAAAACATAAGAAGGAAAAATTTATCTTAAGTTTAGTTTTACCAGTGTTCTCAACACTTTTTTATGCAGCTTTTTCATGGATTACAGAAAAAACTGGAACTTGGATGACTTTTATTGAAAAAAATAGTATGTCTAGTGATTCATTAACCGTTGAAATTGATCCTAATGGTTTTGATACAACTCAAATTATTTTTATGCTATTGACTTATTTTGGAATTTCACTAGCATTGTACTTTTTACTAAATCGCAAAGAAGTTAAATCAGGAGAAAAATATGCTTAAAATTGAACATTTATCAAAAAAATTTGCGGGAAATGATTTCTACTCGCTTTCTGATGTTTCAATGGAGATTGAAAAGGGCGAGATTGTTGGTTTGATTGGGAAGAATGGTGCTGGAAAATCGACTTTGATGAAAATGATTGCCAAATCTCAAAAACCAACTAGCGGAACTATCACTTACAATGGAACTGATATCAATAGTCGTGACAATGTCTTAGACGATTTTGGAATTATGATTGACCCAGTTTTTTATCCAGAAATGTCTGTTATCGATAATTTGAAATTTTATTTGAAACTACATGGCAAAGAGGAACTTTATTCTAATATCGAAAGTACCTTGAAACTGGTTGAGCTTTGGGATGCTCGCAATCGTAAACCAAAAGGTTTCTCTTTTGGGATGAAACAACGTACAGCTTTAGCGATTGCCTTGGTTGCAGAGCCTGATTTCTTGATTTTGGATGAACCTTTTGTAGGGCTTGACCCAATTGGGGTGCAAAAATTAATTACCATTTTGAAAACATGGTCAAGTGAACGTCAAATTTCTATGTTGATTTCAAGTCACCAACTTGGTGAGTTGGAAGCTTTGTGTAATCGTTATGTCTACATTGAAGCGGGAAAATTAGCTGATGCCTTTGAAGGAAAAGAAAATCCAAGTCTTGTGATCAACTTGGATACGACTAAAGATTTGAGAGTTTTAAAACTATTCTTGAGTGAGACGGTTAGTCTAGAGGAAAATTCGCTTGATATTTCGACTGTAACAGAAGCTAAAGAGCTTAATCAACTTTTTGAAGTTTTGGCTAGTCATGAGTTAATCGCTGGCATTTCTGTTAAGGAAAACCATCTTAAAGATGTTTTTATGAAAGGGTGAGATACGATGAAACATGTTTTTTTAGCAGTATTTGATTCTGTCTGGAAACGCAAAGAAACAAAGATTTTTCTTGCCTTTAGTTTGTATCCGTTAGTATTTTATCTATCTTCATTTTTCCCGGATTCAGAGTTTATGAAACTTAGTGCAGATCCAGGAACTACATTTAGTTTTATTGAGTTCTTTAATTTGCTATTTGGTACAGTTAATTCAATTACTTTGCCAGTTCTCGCACTTTATTATTTGACTCACACTGTTTTTAGACGAGAACTTGATGATTCTTTGCTGTTTTTGTATAAAGATATTGATAGAAAGAAAATCTTTATAGCTAAGATTCTTAGTTTGTGCTTAATTGTCACGATTTTTGGAGTGCTATTTTTAGGTTTTACACTTGTAGCGCACTATGGTGCTGTTGTAAAACTTCCTTTAGGTAGTCATGCAGTATTTCCTGCAACAGCTAAGGAAACATTAGAAACTTTATTGAGTATTTGTGTTTCTTTCATTGATTTTTATATTTCAATTTTTCTAGCAACTTTCTTTTCACTATATTTTAGTGGTGGAGTCACACTACTAGCTGGTGTGATTATTGGAACAGCAACTGAAATTATAGCACTTATTGGAGGTCCAATTGCTTTAGCTTATCCAACTTGCTATAATCAAATGATTTATGAAGGTAAGCTTGCAGAGGCTGTTGTTGGTGTTGTAATTGTAACGTTTATTTATGTTGCAGTACTATCTTATTTTGGATTTAAGAAATTTAAAAATGTGGAGTACTAGCATATGATGAATAAAGAATTGTTAAAACTATTATTCAGTTTTATAAATAAGAAAAAATTTTTTCTTGGTCTATGCTTAAGTTTCATAGGTACTTTATTGGGACTAATGTTACCACAATTTATCGGTAAGCTGCTAGATGAAAGTTTTTTGAAGAGTATTGTTTCAGAAAAAGATACACTTTTTAACTTAGTGGGGTTCTTTATTTTTGTATATACTCTTCAAGCTGTGGCAAGTTATTTAATTGGCACATGTGGTAGTCAAGCGATGAATAAATTGCAAAAGCAGGTATATTCAAATTTGTTATTTTCATCAATTAAGGATTTAGACTATTTTAAATCTGGTGATTTATCTAGTCGTTTAACAAATGATATGTCGGTTGTTTTGAATTTCGTAACTGTAGTACTTCCAAATTTTATATTAAATTTAGTTACTATTATTGGTTCTATAATTCTACTATTTCAGATTAGTCCATCAATGACTAGTATGAGTTTGTTAGTCATTCCATTATTGGCAGGAATTATTATTCCCATCAATAGAAAACTCGAAGATTACTATGCTGGTTATCAAGGAAATATTAGTGATATTTCAAGTAAAATTAGTCATAAATTTTTACATATTCGATTAATTAAGGCATTTAAAGGTGAAAGAGATGAGAAAAGCAATATTGGATCATCTTTTGATAAATTATCATTGAACTATAACAAGATTATTAAATTTTCTGCTATTCAAAGCACGTTGGTTAATAGTTCAATGATGGCTTTTATTATTATGCTTTTAGTTGTAGCTGGTATATCTGTTTCAAAAGGTGAAATGACAATAGCGACTTTAACAACATTTGTGTTGTATATTACGCAGCTGATTGATCCGGTAACAGATATTTCTGATTCAATGACTGAATTAACAGAGTTTAGTAGTGTCTCTAACCGTTTGATGGAAATTTTAAATCTGGAAAAAGAAGATAATAGAAATGCTGATTTGAATTTAGCTGATACAAGCATTTCGCTAAATAATCTTCATTTTGCTTATGAAAACGAAGATGTTTTAAATGGTTTAACAGTGGATATTCCATCTGGAAAACATATAGCCGTTGTTGGACCAAGTGGTGCTGGAAAGTCTACAGTTTTTTCTTTGCTGATGAAATTTTATCAAAATTATCGTGGAAGTATTTCTGTGGGTCAGAGGGACTTAATGGATATTACGCCTAAGCAAATGAGAACACTTATATCTTATATTCCACAAGATAATACTCTGTTTCATGGAAGTATTAGAGATAATTTGTTTTATGGAAAGAATCAAGATGTTTCTGAGGAAAGGTTATCCTTTGTTCTTGAGACATTGGGACTATCAAAATTGGTTAATGATTTAGATGATGGTTTAGATACAATGATTTCTGATAGTGGTACTGGATTATCCGAAGGTCAGAAGCAGCGATTCAATATCGCTAGGGCTCTATTGGTAGAGCATCCAATTTATCTTCTAGATGAAGTTACTGCAAGTCTAGATAGTGTAACGGAGAGGATTGTTAGTAAGGCAATTGATAAACTAACTGCTGGTAAGACACGTTTGACTATTGCTCACAGATTACATACTGTCAGAGAAGCTGATGCTATCTTAGTATTAAATAAAAATGGTACAGTTGCTGACTATGGAACGCATCAGCAATTATTAAAACGAAATAATCTTTATCAAGATTTCTTATCAGGATTACAAAAAGCAAGTTAAAAAGCAGATAACTATTGTTATCTGCTTTTTCTTTTCTCATCGTAAGCTATTAAAGATTTCTTTGACTTCATCGATTGTTTCTGCGCGTGAGACGGCTCCGCGGATTTTAGCAGCGCCAGCAGTACCACGAAGGTAATGTGGAGCTAAGCCACGGAATTCACGGACAGCAATTTTTTCACCCTTGAGGTCGATGAGACGTTTAAGGTGGTCTTCGGCAATGTCCAATTTTTTGACAAATGGAAGGTCTGGTAATTCTTCACCTGTTTCAAAATAATGATTGATTTGGGTGAAGATGTAAGGGTTGTTCATGGCTGCGCGTCCAACCATAACGGCATCTACACCGATTTCTTCAATCATGTATTTAGCGTCGTGAACGCTGCGCACGTCACCATTTCCGATAAATGGAATTTTAGTGATGGCTTTTGAAACGCGAGCAAGTGTTTCAAGGTCACATTTACCAGTGTACATTTGTTCACGTGTGCGTCCATGCATAGCAAGGGCAGAGACACCAGCTGATTCAGCAGCAAGGGCATTTTCAACGGCTAGAGAGTTGTCTGACCAGCCTGTACGCATTTTTACGGTAAGTGGAATATCAAGAACAGAAGTGACTTCATCGATGATGTGATAAATTTTATCAGGGTCTTTCAACCATTTAGCACCCGCTTCATTTTTAACGACTTTGTTAACGGGACAGCCCATATTGATGTCAACGATATCAGCTTTTGTATTTTCTTGGATATATTCAGCTGCGCGTTTGAGACCATCTGCGTCACCACCGAAAAGTTGGATAGACATCGGATGTTCAGTTTCATCAATGTGTAGCATGTGCAGGGTTTTTTCGTTGTTATAGAGAAGTCCCTTTTCAGAAATCATCTCCATAACGACTAAGCCAGCTCCAAATTCTTTGGCAATAGTACGAAAAGCAGAGTTTGTCACCCCTGCCATGGGTGCTAGAACCGTGCGGTGAGGGATTTCAACGTCACCAATCATGAAAGATGAGCTGAGATTAGTCATTAATCAAGCCCTCCAAATCATCTTCGGTAAAGTTGTATGTTTTACCGCAGAATTGGCAAGTGATTTCAGCACCGTGGTCTTCGTCTTTCATGGCTTTTAATTCATCTTTGCCAAGAGTGACAAGGGCAGCTTCGAAACGTTCACGTGAGCAGTCACAGTTAAAGCCGATTTCATCTTCAGCAAGGACTTTGTATTCGTCTTCGCCATAGATAGCTTTTAGAAGAGCTTCAATGTGGTCGTCAGATTCCAAGAGTTTTGAAATGGCAGGCATTTCTTGGATACGTTTTTCGTAGCGGTTGATTTCTTCTTCAGATGCACCTGGAAGAACTTGCAACATAAAGCCACCAGCAACTTCGACTTGATCTTCGTCGTCAAGAAGGACATTAAGTCCAACGGCAGAAGGTGTTTGTTCAGATTCAGTCAAATAAAAGGCCAAATCTTCACCGATTTCACCTGAGACAAGTGGTGTTGATGATGTGTATGGGTTACCAGTACCGTAATCGGTAATAACAACGAATTGACCGTTACCCATGAATGGGCCGACCATGACTTCACCAGTAGCAGTTTTTTTAACATCAACGCCAGTATTTTGGATGTAGCCTTTAACGTGTCCTTTAGTATCAGCCACAGAAATAATGTGACCAAGTGAGCTATCACCAATGACTTTGACGGTTACTTTGCTGTCTCCTTTCTGATTGGCAGCTAGGATTTGATTGGCGATAAGCGTTCTACCTAGAGCAACTGTAGAGCTAGAAAGTGTTTGATGTTTTTCTTGAGCAGTTCTTACAGTCTCAGTGCTATCAAGCACATAAGCACGGAAAGAACCAGATTTTGAAATTGATTTTATAAGTTTATCCATAAGAATATTATAACACAAAGCAAATTTGATGGGCTAGTATAGTGGCTGTTAAAGCGTAATCATCCAGTGAAAAATGAGAAGATAAAAAAGGCGAGGGTATTCTCGCCTTTTTACTGTTATTATTCTTCTGCAATGTCTGTTCTTTCGACTTCTTCTTGGCTTTCTTTGCCTTCGTTAAGAAGGGCTTCGACGATTTTTTGGTCACGGATTTTGACAGAATCGTTAATGGTTTCTGCGGATTTGACGACAGCTGCTTCGAGTTGGGCACGTTGTTTACGACCGTTGTCGATAGCGGCGATAATGCCGTTATTTTGTTCAACGAGGCTTTCAGCAAGAGCTGTGACAGACTGGATAGAAACCGTTGGGCTTTGAGCAGTGCGTTCTAGCATGGGAATAGCTTCCTTGCTAGTCTCAGCAAGCATTTGAAGAGCAGCGTTATTAGCATTGACAATGGCATCAGCAGTTACACCAGATTTAACTGATTGTTGCAAAATGCCGAGCTGGGCAATTGACAATTTCATTGTCGGAATGGTGTTGCGACGAAGCATACCAAGTTTTTGGCGCATGTCTGATGACACTTTGACCATGTTACGCATTTGCGGCGTTGTTGTCCAAGCCACGTAAAGGCGACTGAGGTATTCAGTGTGCTGTTGTTCCAGTGTGTTGATAACTTCAGTCATGCGAGCTAGTTCGTCAGATTTTGTTTGATATTCTGGTGTTGCACTATCTAGTGTTGCCAGTTCATTTTGAAGGGCTTGTGCGCGGTTAGCACTTTCTGTTTGAGAAGCTTCGATAAAGGCAATCACACCGACAAGGTTTTCAATCGATTTGTTATTATCTTCAATCAGCATTTCAGCAGAGACGATGTTGCGTGCCAAGGTTTCTTCTTGTTTGACAACAGCGGCAGCCATGCCATCCATTTTTTGTTCAATATTTTGTGAATCAAAGTAGAATTCTTGTAAGCTATTTTTGCTTTGCTTGAAGAGTTTTTGGAAGAAAT
This sequence comes from Streptococcus sp. KCJ4932, assembly GCF_004352745.1. Lineage (NCBI taxonomy): Bacteria > Bacillati > Bacillota > Bacilli > Lactobacillales > Streptococcaceae > Streptococcus > Streptococcus sp. KCJ4932. The sequence goes on from NZ_SJWW01000008.1 coordinate 8,463, forward strand.
TCGGTTTCTTTTCAAGCTCAGCAGGTGTAGCATCTTTATATTTAGCAATGAAGCCATTCAATTCACGGTTAGCATTTTTGAGCAGGTCGTCAACTTGCGGAATTTCCAGTTTCTTTTGTTCTGCCAAAATGCGATTGACAGTCGTGTTAACTTCTTCAACAGCAGATGTTCCAAAATCAAGCAGTGCATTCTGGTCAGCAACAAAATTATCAACCAAAGCTGGAGCTTTAGCGGTAATAGCAGTCTGTTGTTCAGGGGTCAACTTATCGTAAAAAGAGACTTGTCCAGTTGAGGTGGTGTCAGTTGCTACGATAATTTCTGTTGCTTTGTCAGTTTTTGTAATAGCATTATCAGCGATTTTATCAATGTCAAAATTAAATGTATCAGCCATAAATAATCTCCTTTGTCAGAGCTAAATTACAAATTAGTATCGTCATCAGCCATCATGCGTAGGCTAATGTCAAAGTCTTTCAAGTCGCTTTCGTTAAGTTTTCTAAGGGTCTCATCAAGTGCCAAATCAAATTTTTCCATAGCAGCTTTTGCTTTTGCTAGGCGCTCCTCAGCATTGTAGTAATTCTTAGGAGCTCTTTTGATTTTGAGGTAGCCATCTAAAATATCATGGAATCGTTCCATATCAGCTTCATGCAGAGCAGTAAGCTCTTCACGGTTATCAGCTTTTTCAATTTTTTTCAAAATGGTAAGGTGATCTTGCTGAATGTTGTTATAAAGATGAGCCAACTCTGGAGCAAGTTTTAGCAAATCTGTTTCTTCCTTAGAAGCATTTGCTGTCGTTGGAGAGATATCCAATTTATCCAGTTGCAAGAGAATATCATTTTCGACTGATTCGGCTTTTTTAAGGACACGTTTATTGATTTTGAGGTCCATTTTAGCCTTTAAGTCAGTGACTTCACTTTTAATATGACGAATTTGTGGTAATAGTTGGCGCGCAACAACGACATATTGTGTGTAGTCTTTTTCGTCGAGGTAATTGTCTAGAAGTTTTGTCTGACGATCAGCGACGCGAATATTATCTTTTAAGTCTTGAAGACGTTGTTTAGTATTTACTTTTTCTAAGCGTGATTGTTTGGTCGCCAAATAATAAACGCCAAATCCAACACCACCGATAAGGGCAAGTGGGATAATAATTTCAAGTAAGCTTTCGAGTAAAGCGATAAGCAGGATAACGCCAATAATAATGGTGATTAATCCTCCGGCACTATTTCTAGGTCTTGACATAAACTCATTCAATCCATTTCTATCTAAGATTGTATTTATTTTATCGCAAAAAGGGGAATAATGACAAGCAATGACTGTACTTTGACGAAGATTATTTTTGGGCTTAAAGTTCTGGGAAAAGTTTGGCTAGAATTTTAGGTGTGAGGGCTTGTCCAGGTCCTTCATGACAGTAAGTGTGAAGGTAAATGGCAGGGTTAAAGTTCAATTCGATACAAGCACAATTTGGTGTTTCTTTGCTAGCTGGTAAGGTCTTGTCTGGGATAATCAAATCAACTCCGCAGACCCAAGCTCCAACAGCGCTAGCCATTTGGGCAGCTAATTCTTTATAATCTGATGGCATGATATCAGTAACATCAATTGAATCGCCACCAGTTGAAATGTTAGAGTTACGGCGTAAATCAACTTTGACACCATTTGCTGGGATATCATCAGGAGTGTAACCTTGTTGTTCTAACATGAGACGCTCGACAGCTCCCAAGTCAATGATTTCAAGTGGTGAGCGGTGACCGCGGCCCCGAAGAGGACTCTGGTTTTTGAGTTCTACCAATTGGACAATGGTGTGTTTGCCATCGCCAACGACATTTGCTGCCACGCGCAAGACAATAGCTTCGCATTTACCATCAAGAACGAAGAAACGGTATTCGGTACCTGCGATAAAGTTTTCAACTAAGACGGTATCATCTTCAGAAAATGCAATATCTAAGGCTTTTTGATACGCTGTCAGTTCAGCTGGTTCTTTAAAAATAGAAATTCCCAGACCGAAGTTAGTTGATTTAGGTTTAACGACGATAGCTTTATTTTTGATTTGTGAGAAATAGCGGAGCGCACTGTCTTTATCGCTGAATTCTTGGCCAGCTGGAACAGGAAATCCTGCTTGAGCGAGGAGTTTTTTAGTAACCACTTTATTTTCCATAATAAGTGGTGTAATGTAGCTGTCCTTAGCAGTCATATTGGCATTTTTAACGTATTCAATATGATCGTCATGCCATAATTTAATAAATTGATCATTCTCATCAAGGATTTCCAGGTGAAGGCCTTTTTGGATAGCGTCAAACATTAACATTTGAGTAGAGAGTTCCATTGATTCATACCCTTTAAGAGCATAGGGAGCTTTAAGGGCATACTCGTGGAAAGCTTGTCCTTGTTTTTGACCAAATGTTTCTAATGAAAGATTATCAATTTTTTCTAGTAAACGTCCTCCAATAGTTAATTCAGGATTCTTGATTTGTTCTTTGACATGATTTAACAATTCTTGGTAATAAGATGGCAAGTCAAAATGTTCAATCACGCCTTGCATAGCTGATAAGATTTCTGAAATAGGTGCTTCTTGTGGTAATTTTTCAAGCGGGTGGCTAAGAGCAATGACATTATTAAGCTCAGTAGCCTTAGCGATATCTTGGTCAATAGCAGAGCTACTATCAAGCCAGAGAAGAGCAAGAACGAAAAGATGAACAGTATCAAGTGTTTCTTGGGTGATTCCGCGATGATCAAAAGGATTAAGGTCAAAGCAGCGTACTTCAAGGTAAGTGATGCCTTGTGTTAAATAATCACGGATGTGTTTGCTACCACGTAGGCGAATAGCAGAATAAAATTCCTTTTCAGCAATAAGCTGACCAGAAGTTACGTAATGCTCGATATCAGTAATATATTTTTCAAGACTTTGATAAGAAACTTGAATATTTTTGTGGTTCACATAACCAAACTGACTATTTCGAATAGAACGAACAGGTTGAGCTAATTTGTGACTTAAAAATCTTTGTTCAGCGATTGGCGAAGCTCCGTAAAGATAGGTTAGAAGCCAACGATAACGCAAGAAATTTTGAGCTAATTTTAGATAAAGGTCGTTTTTAAAGGTGATGAGCGAATCATAGCCGCTTTGTTGGAAAAGCGCAGCGACCAAATCTTTTCCCAGCTCCATATTGTAATGAATGCCAGACATAGATTGTAATTTTTTGCCATAAACCTTAGCTAGATGTTTACGATAATGACGCTCCCAATCATCTTCTAATTGAGCAATGTGAATCTCATCTTCACTGACTTGAGGTGGCATTGATAAAGGCCAGAGGTATTCATCCTTATCAATTGAGCGCCCTGCAACGTCTGTAATGGCTCCTAAAAAACGTAGGGCATCTTTGGTTGACTGCCCGATAGGAGTAATGAGTTCCAGCTGAGCTTCACTATAATCTGTCTGAATATAAGGGTGAAAAGAACGACTTCCAAGACAGGTTGGGTGGCTTGTTTGAGCAATTTTGCCTTGTTGATTAATCCGCAAGCTTTCTCTTTCTAAACCAAAAGTTGCTTGCAAGATTGGTAAATGTTTAGACGAATCTTGTAATAAACTATTGATGTTCATATCTATGTATCTCCGTTGATTTTCAATTATTATTATGGCAAATTCTACCATTGTATGTAATGTATACCTATTCTATGGAAAAGTTTATGAAAATGCAAAGAATTGCTATACTTTTGCACAATAAGTTTAAGAATATTTAGAAAATTGAGACCATGTTAGAAAAACTGTCATATTTAGCCCCTTTTTCAAAAAAAGTTCGGAAAAAATAATATTTTACCGTGGAATATTGAAAAAAAAGCAGAAAAGTCATATAATGAATTGTAAGACAAACTCGCAGGTGAGATTCCTGCCAAGTTGTAGAGAAAGGACGAAGATACGAATTTTAGCTTGGAGATGGAGACGACAGGCTGGATAAGTTAGTATCGTTTTTATTTGCTCGCTAGGTGATTTCGTATCAATATCGAACAGAATATGACATCAGTAGTAGTTGTTGGTACCCAATGGGGTGATGAAGGTAAAGGTAAAATCACTGACTTCTTGTCACAAGATGCTGAAGTGATTGCACGTTATCAAGGTGGAGATAATGCAGGACACACTATCGTTATCGACGGTAAAAAATTCAAATTGCATTTGATTCCATCAGGTATTTTCTTCCCAGAGAAAATCTCAGTTATCGGAAATGGTGTAGTTGTTAATCCAAAATCATTGGTAACTGAATTGAAATACTTGCACGATGAAGGTATTAAGACAGACAGTCTTCGTATTTCAGACCGTGCACACGTTATTTTGCCATATCACATCAAACTTGACCGTTTGCAAGAATCTTCTAAAGGTGATAACAAAATTGGGACAACAAACAAAGGTATCGGCCCTGCTTACATGGATAAAGCAGCGCGTGTTGGTATCCGAATTGCTGACCTTTTGGACAAAGACATCTTTGCAGAACGTTTGCGCGTGAACTTGGAAGAAAAGAATCGTCTTTTCGAAAAAATGTACGAATGCGAACCAATCAAATTTGAAGATATCTTTGAAGAATATTATGAATATGGTCAACAAATCAAAGATTACGTTACAGATACATCAGTTATCTTGAACGACGCTCTTGACGCTGGTAAACGTGTTCTTTTCGAAGGTGCACAAGGTGTCATGCTTGATATCGACCAAGGAACTTACCCATTTGTTACTTCTTCAAACCCAGTTGCTGGTGGGGTAACAATCGGTTCAGGTGTTGGTCCAAGCAAGATCAATAAAGTTGTCGGTGTATGTAAAGCTTACACAAGCCGTGTTGGTGACGGTCCGTTCCCAACAGAACTTCTAGATGAAGTTGGAGATCGTATCCGTGAAATCGGTCACGAATATGGTACAACAACTGGACGTCCACGTCGTGTTGGGTGGTTTGACTCAGTTGTTATGCGTCACAGCCGCCGCGTATCAGGTATCACAAACTTGTCACTTAACTCAATCGACGTTCTTTCAGGACTTGATACTGTTAAAATCTGTGTGGCATACGACCTTGACGGTCAACGTATCGACCACTATCCAGCAAGTCTTGAACAATTGAAACGTTGTAAACCAATCTATGAAGAATTGCCAGGTTGGTCAGAAGACATCACAGGTTGCCGTAGCCTTGATGAACTTCCAGAAAATGCTCGTAACTACGTTCGCCGTGTTGGTGAGCTTGTTGGCGTACGCATTTCAACATTCTCAGTTGGACCAGACCGTGACCAAACTAACATTCTCGAATCAGTTTGGGCAAATATTTAATTAAGTTGAAAAAATCTTTATAAAAGCAAACCCTGCCAGAAGCTTTCTGGCGGGGTTTTGTGCTAAAATGAAGGTAAGAAATACCCTTGTTTTTTAAATGGCATTTGCTTGAAAAAGAGTTGTAAATAACGTGAAAATTTTCACAGAAATTTAACAAATGTCATGCTGAGATTACAATCGTCATTTTGTCTTAATCTGTTTTTGTTAACCTATTAATGTTGCCTGATTTAAAAAGGAGGAAAAATGGTTAAACGAATTTTATCAATTGCATTAGCTTATGTCGGAATTATTGTTGGTGCTGGACTTTCTTCGGGACAGGATTTGATGCAATATTTTGTCGGATTTGGTATCTGGGGAATGATTGGCGTTATTGTTTTAGGGATTTTGAATGCTATCTTTGGACGTATTATCGTGACATTAGGAAGTTACTATCGTTCGAATGACCATTCAGAGGTACTTTCAAAGATTGCCCATCCTTTTACCAATCGTGTATTAGACATTGCTTTGATTGTTTCTTGTTATGTCATCGGCTTTGTTATGATTGCTGGAGCTGGTTCTAACCTTAATCAACAATTTGGATTGCCCACTTGGTTAGGAGCTTTAATCTGTGTTCTCCTTGTGATTTTTGTAAGTTTCCTTGATTTTGAGAAAATTACTCAGATTATTGGGATTTTTACGCCGATTGTTATTATCATGGTATTGATTATTGCTGGTCATAGTCTGATTGGACATTCTTTTGACTTTGAACAGTTAAATACAGTAGCTAAGACTCTACCGACAAATATGCCAAATATTTGGGTGTCTGTTCTTAATTACTTCGCCATTTGTGTGATGACCGGGGTATCAATGGCTTTTGTCCTTGGTGGTTCAATTATTCGTATTGGCGTTGCTGAAAAAGGGGGAACACTTGGTGGTGCGATTGTCGGTCTGATTATTGCGATTACCTCACTTGTCTTGTTTGTCAATGTTGGAAAGATTGCTTCAGCAGATATTCCAATGTTGGTACTTGCCAATGAAATCCACCCTTGGTTTGCTTTTGCGTATTCCCTTGTCGTATTTGGACTTATTTTCAACACAGCCTTTAGTCTTTATTACGCTCTAGCTAAACGCTTTTCTGAAAATAAAGGTGAGGGTCAGTTTAAACGTTACATGATTATCTTTGTCGTGACTGGTTATGCCTTGTCCTTCCTTGGTTTTAAACAACTGGTTTCTATCATGTATCCTGTGCTTGGTTACATTGGCTTGATTATGTTGGTTGTTTTGCTTCAAGCTTGGATTCGTGAAAAAGGCAATGTGCAGGACGAAAAACACCTTCGCCGCCGCATGATTTCCTTGATTTCTAAAAAATATGACGATGACAAGAAATTTACCAAGAAAGACAAGGTAGAATACCAACAGTTGGGTGAAGAATCTGTCGTTGAAACAAAAGAAATAAAAGAAGATATTCATGACCACGTTGAGCAAGTGTTCGACTCGGAAAATGATGATTAATCAAGAATAAGAAAGCTAGAATTATTATTTTTCTAGCTTTTTTAAATGACTGGGGTAATATTAATAAAAGTAGTTAAGAAAGCGCTAAAAATATGCTATACTGAAACTAAAAGATGAAAAGGAAGTAAGCAATGGCAAGGTTTGTGAGTAGTTTTTCGGGTGTTCTGATTATTCTTATCATGGTATTAGTCGGTTATGTGCTAACCAAAAAAGGTTGGTTCGACGAAAAAGCGCCGAATCTCATTGCCAAGTTGGTAACACAGGTAGCATTACCATGCTATATGATTTCAACCATTGTCGGGCGTTTTACGGCAAAAGAGTTGCTTGAAATGCTGCCACAATTGCGTTTTCCAGCACTTTCGATGGTGATTTTATTAGCTATTGCTGTAGCGGTAGCTCATTTATTCTTGATTGATAAAAAGCATCAGGGCTTATTTGTTTCTATGTTTTTTAATTCTAATACGATTTTTGTGGGACTTCCCATCAATCAAGCGCTTTTTGGGGATAAAAGTATTCCTTATGTCTTGGTTTATTACATGTGTAACACGACATTTTTCTGGACTATTGGGACTTATTTGATTCAAAAAGATGGTCGCAAAGAAGTCACGCTTGATTTGCGAGGAACCTTGAAGAAAATCTTCTCACCACCACTTATGGGCTTCATCATTGGGGTGATTTTGGTTCTTTTAAATATCAAACTCCCAGCTTTCTTGCTGAGTGATTTCCAATATTTGGGCAATTTGACCATCCCTTTGTCGATGATTTTCATTGGGATTTCGGTGGCTAATGCAGGGCTGTCACGTTTGCGATTTACCAAGGATAATGTCTTGGTCTTAGTCGGGCGTTTCGTGATTGCTCCACTTTTGATGTTAATCATTGTCAAACACACCCAAATGCCACAATTGATGAAAGAAGTCTTTATTATTCAATCAGCCATGCCAGTCATGACCAATGCACCTGTTGTGGCTAAACTTTACGGAGCAGATAGTGACTATGCAGCCATTATGGTAACCGAATCGACCATTTTGACCATGGTTGTCATTCCGATTCTAATGCTCTTATTGAATGTTTTATAAATATCATCTGCATTCCAAAAGTTAGACAGACCATCTAACGATTGGGATGCTTTTTTAATACAAAAAGCCTAGCAGAGCTAGACTTTAAGGAGATTATGAAAAAGATACATTCATCTAAATTGGGAGTTCTAGATGAACGTCAAACTAGCAAAGCTAGTTGTGAAAGTTTTAGGAATGAGTATAGTATAAGAAGAGTGGCTTAAAGTAAGCTTAAGGAGAAATTTTTTCTTCTTTTTGAAACATCTTTAAGAGCCAAATGCAGGCTCAAGATGTGGTATAATAAAGCCATGGAAAACAAGAAGAAATTATTATTAATTGACGGGTCATCCGTTGCTTATCGTGCCTTTTTTGCACTTTACAATCAGATTGATCGCTTTAAAAACCGTGCTGGTCTGCACACTAATGCCATCTACGGTTTTCACCTCATGCTCAATCATTTATTAGAAAGAATTCAGCCAACGCACGTCTTGGTAGCTTTTGATGCGGGAAAAACGACTTTCCGTACAGAAATGTACAAGGACTACAAAGCTGGTCGTGCTAAAACACCAGATGAATTCCGTGAGCAATTGCCATACATCCGTGAAATGTTAACAGCGCTTGGTATCAAGTGGTATGAATTGGAAAACTATGAAGCTGATGACATCATCGGAACATTGGATAAATTGGCTGAAAATGAAGATGAATACGACGTAACCATTGTCAGTGGAGATAAAGACCTTATCCAATTAGCTGATAACAACACAACCGTTGAAATTTCTAAAAAAGGTGTGGCTGAGTTTGAAGAATTCACCCCAGCTTACCTCATGGAAAAAATGGGCATTACGCCAAAACAATTCATCGACCTTAAAGCCCTTATGGGTGATAAATCTGATAATATCCCAGGTGTTACCAAAGTCGGTGAAAAAACAGGTCTAAAACTTCTCTTAGAATACGGAAGCCTTGAAGGTGTTTACGAAAACATCGACGGCATGAAGAAATCTAAGATGAAAGAAAACTTGATTAATGATAAAGAGCAAGCTTTCTTATCTAAGACCTTGGCGACAATTAACATCACAGCGCCGATTGCGATTGGCTTAGATGATATTAATTACAGCGGACCAGACTTAGAAAAACTTGTGCCATTTTATGATGAAATGGGCTTCAAACAGTTTAAAGACAATCTTGGTGCTACTAAGAAACAAGAAAAATTTGACGTTGCCTACACTGAAGTGGACAGCTTAAGCGCTGATATGTTTACCGATGACCAATTTTTCTATTTTGAAATTTTAGGTGATAATTATCATATTGAAAACATCATTGGTTTTGCTTGGGGAAATGACAAGGTAATCTATGCCTCAACAAACCTTGAGTTGCTTAAGGACGATTTGTTCAAAGCAGCGCTAGCTAAACCAATCAAGACTTATGATTTCAAACGCAGCAAAGTGCTTCTCAGTCATTTAGGAATTGATTTGCCTGCGCCAGCCTTTGACAGCCGTTTAGCTAAATACCTTCTTTCAACGGTTGATGACAATGAACTATCAACTATTGCTCGCCTATATACAGAGTATGTCCTAGACAGTGATGAAGCAGTTTATGGTAAAGGGGCTAAACGCGCGGTGCCAGATAAAGCTGTGCTTCTTAGCCACTTGGCTCGTAAGATTGTCGTTTTGAACCACTCTGAAAAAGCCATGCTAGACAAGTTGACAGAGCATCAACAAGCAAGTCTTCTTTTTGATATGGAACAACCTCTTGCAAACGTTCTTGCTAAGATGGAAATCGCTGGTATTTCAGTTAAGAAAGAAACCTTGCAAGACATGGAAAAAGCCAACCAAGCTGTTATTGATGAGTTGACACAAGAAATCTATGACCTTGCTGGCATGGAATTTAACATTAATTCACCAAAACAATTGGGAGAATTGCTTTTTGACAAGATGCAATTGCCAACAAGCTACACTAAGAAAACTAAGACAGGCTATTCAACAGCAGTAGATGTCTTGGAACGCTTGGCCCCAATCTCACCAATCGTGTCTAAGATTTTGGAATACCGTCAAATCGCTAAACTTCAATCAACTTACATCGTTGGTTTGCAAGATTTTATCTTGAAAGATGGCAAAATTCATACGCGTTATTTGCAAGATTTGACACAAACAGGTCGCTTGTCTAGTGTTGACCCTAACTTGCAAAACATTCCAGTTCGTTTGGAACAAGGTCGCTTAATTCGTAAGGCATTTGTCCCAGAAACAGAAGACGAAGTGCTTTTGAGCTCTGACTACTCACAAATTGAGTTGCGCGTGCTAGCTCATATTTCAAATGATGAACACTTGATTGCGGCTTTCCGTGAAGGAGCAGATATTCATACCTCAACAGCTATGCGTGTCTTTGGTATCGAAAAAGCTGAAGACGTCACACCAAATGACCGTCGTAACGCCAAAGCTGTTAACTTCGGTATTGTTTACGGAATTTCTGATTACGGTCTTGCTAATAATCTGGGTATTCCACGTAAAGTGGCAAAACAATACATTGAGACTTACTTCGAACGCTACCCAGGTATTAAAGACTACATGGAGCGCGTGGTGCGTGATGCCAAAGATAAAGGCTATGTTGAAACGCTCTTCCACCGTCGTCGCGAATTGCCAGATATCAATGCTCGCAATTTCAACGTACGTCAATTTGCAGAGCGTACAGCCATCAACTCACCAATTCAAGGTAGCGCAGCTGATATTCTCAAAATCGCTATGATTAACCTTGATAAAGCTCTTGTTGATGGTGGGTTCAAGACCAAAATGCTTCTACAAGTGCACGATGAAATCATCCTTGAAGTGCCAAAAGACGAGCTAGAAGCTATTGAAAAATTAGTCAAAGAAACCATGGAATCAGCCATCGAACTTTCAGTCCCACTAGTAGCAGACGAAAGCGCAGGCCAAACATGGTACGAAGCAAAATAGAAAAAATGAAAAGGAAGTGACTGATACAGTCATTTCCTTTTTGCTAGGCAGAAAATCAATGATTTGCTATACTTAAGAAAAAACCAATAAAAGGAGGCAGCTAAATGACATCATTTCAAAACCCTAGCCAAGATGTGATTGCATCTTATCTTAAAAATGCTAAAACCATTGCAGTTGTTGGCTTGTCTTATCGTGAAAATAGCCCAGCTTATGGCGTCTCAAAGATTATGCAGGAAGCAGGATACACCATTATTCCAGTCAATCCTCGCCTTGCTGGTCAAAAGGTTCTTGGTGAAACTGTCTATGCTTCGCTTCAAGATGTTCCTGTCCATATTGATATTGTCGATGTTTTTAGGCGCAGTGAGTTTCTCCCTGAAGTTGCCAAAGACTTTATCAAAACGGATGCTGATGTTTTCTGGGCGCAATTGGGCTTAGAAAGTCAAGAAGCTGCAGATATATTGCAGGGCGCTGGACGTGATAAAATCGTTATGAACAAGTGTATTAAGATTGAATACCAAGGCTTGTAAAAGTTTTTTGAAAACAACAGTGAAAATGAGGAGATTCTTTCAAAATGAATTTTCTCATTTTTTATTGGCTAAAAATGCTAGATTAGTAGCCTTTTTGAGAAAAATAGTTAACTTTTACTCTGAAAACTTGAAATCGTCAGATTTTTATAATAAAATGAATGAGCATGTCAGGATGGCTGACAGATAAACTATGTTATAATGACCTTAATAAATAGAACAGGAGAGCCATAATGGACATTCATACCCATCACCGTCCTTTGGATGCCTATGAAAATGTCATTGAGCATCTCAAAAGAAAGCACATTCGTATCACGGAGACTCGTAAAGCCATTATCGCTTATATCATAAATAGCCATGAGCACCCAAGTGCTGAGAAGATTTATAAAGACCTTTTGCCAGAACATCCCAATATGAGTTTGGCGACGGTTTACAATAACATGAAAGTCTTGGTTAAAGAAGGTTTTGTTGCTGAATTAAAAGTGACTAACGACCCAACAACTTACTACGATTTCATGGGACACCAGCATATCAACATTGTTTGTAAATATTGTGGTGATATTGCAGACTTTATGGATGTTGATGCTATTGATATTGGAAAAGAAGCCTATGAACAAACAGGCTATATGATTACCAAGGTTCAGCTAACAGCCTATGGAATTTGTCCAAAATGCCAAGAAAAGCTCAAAGCAGCCGGCGAACCTTTCATGGCTTACCGAGAAGATAATAAATAAAGAGTTTGGGAAAATTTCTAAGCTCTCTTTTTAATCATAAAAAATCCCCAGTATTACTGGAGATTTTTTGCTTGTTAATCATTTATTATTCTGCTTTATCTAGCAAATCTTCATAGAAGTAAAGTGTAGCAGTTGTAGTGTATGGAAGTGTATAGAAATGAAGCAAGCCACATGTTAGGCCAGTCAAGATATACCAACCGATGAAGCTAAATTGTAAGCAGAAATAGCGCCATTTGTTGCCATTCATCAATTCTTTACTCTTAGAGATAACGCTGTTAGGACCATCGTAAGTACCGTTGGCAACAGCATCGTAAAGAACAAATGTAGTCATGGCATATGAGTATTGTTTGATGATTGAAAGAACAAAACCAGCAATCATAAGAACAAAGCCAAGTAAAGCAACAAAGAGTCCGACATTACTGTCTTTGCTTGAAGCGGCTGTAGCTCCTGCAACAAGAAGAATCATACCTACAAATGCAAGCAATGACCATAAGAAAATGTAGAACCATTTTACAATAGCGGTAATGACGTATTTACCGAATAGTTCATTGGAGAAGACACGCATATTGTCGCCTACTTCAACATGGTCGGCTTTATGACGCATGACATCAAGAACAGCGTAACTTGCTGATGCAAGGAACAATGCTAACAAGATGCTGATGATTCCTGGAACGGATTCAGTAATGCTAAATTCAGTACCATTGTAAGTATAAGTTTCCTTGTAACTGATTGAGACAGCAAGGATAGCTAAAATGATAGGAACGATAAACAATTGATACTTGCCAGAGAGAGTTTTCAAAAATTCCCTAGCTTTGCGACGAGTTTCTGAAGCTTTCATAATATGGACCTCCTTAAAAAGTTTCCTAAAATGTAATTACTTCCACGCTTTCATTATAGCACCTTGTATTAGAGAAGTCACACGAAAAGAGGTAAACATGACAAAAAAGGTGATTTCTGGTAAAATCGTAAAGGTTGCGCTTTTTAAGCAATGTATTGTAAGAATCTAGGAAGCTTTTCCGAGGTTTTCTCAGTCTGATTATTTCTAATCATGACACTATTAAAAATGCCCACAACTGTTTTTTGTGGTAGCTAGGAGAAAAAAGATGACAGATTATCCGATTAAATATCGTTTAATTAAGAAAGAAAAACACACTGGAGCTCGTTTGGGTGAAATTATCACACCACACGGGACTTTCCCAACACCAATGTTCATGCCTGTTGGAACACAAGCAACGGTTAAAACACAATCACCAGAAGAACTCAAAGAAATGGGCTCAGGAATTATCCTATCAAACACTTATCACCTGTGGTTGCGTCCAGGTGATGAGCTAATCGCTCGTGCCGGTGGTCTTCACAAATTCATGAATTGGGACCAAGCTATTTTGACAGATAGTGGTGGTTTCCAAGTGTATTCATTAGCTGAGACACGTAATATTACCGAAGAAGGGGTTACCTTTAAAAACCACCTCAATGGTCAAAAAATGTTCTTGTCACCAGAAAAAGCTATCTCAATCCAAAATAACTTGGGTTCAGATATCATGATGAGTTTTGACGAATGCCCACAATTCTATCAACCATACGATTACGTTAAAAAATCAATCGAACGTACAAGCCGCTGGGCTGAACGTGGTTTGAAAGCTCACCGTCGTCCGCACGACCAAGGACTTTTTGGTATCGTTCAAGGAGCTGGTTTCAAAGACCTTCGTCGTCAATCAGCTAATGATTTGGTAAGTATGGATTTCCCAGGTTACTCAATCGGTGGATTAGCTGTTGGGGAATCACACAAAGAAATGAATGCTGTGCTTGACTTCACAGTGCCAATGTTGCCAGAAAACAAGCCACGTTACCTTATGGGGGTTGGTGCACCAGATAGCTTGATTGATGGTGTTATCCGCGGTGTCGACATGTTTGACTGCGTGCTTCCAACACGTATCGCTCGTAATGGAACATGTATGACAAGTGAAGGTCGTTTGGTTGTTAAAAATGCAGCTTACGCAGAAGACTTTACACCACTTGATCATGATTGTGATTGCTACACATGTCGCAACTACACACGTGCTTATATTCGTCATCTTCTTAAAGCTGATGAAACATTTGGTCTTCGTTTGACAAGTTACCATAACCTTTACTTCCTTGTGAACTTGATGAAAAAAGTTCGTCAAGCTATTATGGATGACAATCTTTTGGAATTCCGTGAAGATTTCTTTGAACGTTATGGCTATAATAAGAGTGACCGTAATTTCTAATATATTATAAAGCTTGAAACGATTGTTTCAGGCTTTTTTACTTGAACCTCAAAAAAGTGTTAACCTATATACAAAAAGTAGTTGACTAAAATAAAATGAAGTAGTAAACTTTGTTAAAAGGTTGGTGATAATGGTGATTTATGGAGTTGATCTTGATAGTGAGGGAAGGTGTCGACACTATCATACAGCATGTGATGTTGTTGCTTTGAAATGTAGCAAGTGTCAGGAATATTTTGCTTGTTATCAGTGTCATGATCAGTTGCGAGATCATCCTTTTGAGCCTGTTTCGGTAGATGATGATGCACCAGTGCTTTGCAGCAGTTGTCGTCATACGTTAACTTTTACGGAGTATAAAAAGGGATTTTGTCCTTATTGTCACCATGCCTTTAATCCAAAGTGTCAGTTACATGAGACTATTTATTTTTCAAAGGAGTAGGTTATGAAAAACGTCAGGGATTTACTTTACATTGCTATGATGGCAACTATTTTGGTTATTTTAGGATTCATTCCAGCCATTCCACTGGGATTTATTCCTGTTCCAATTGTTTTGCAGAATTTGGGAGTCATGTTAGCTGGTGTTTTATTAGGCTGGAAGAAGGGAAGTTTATCAATTCTCTTATTTTACTTATTAGGGATGTTTTTGCCAGCTTTTTCTGGGAGTACATTTTTTGCGGTTTTAGCTGGTCCGACGGCTGGTTATGTGGTGGCTTGGTTTTTTGTACCAATGCTAGTCAGTTTGATTTTGAAAGCTTTTAAAACGTCATCGTTTATTGGAAATGTGATCGCGATTTTAGTAGGCGGAGTTTTGTTTGTTGATTTGTTAGGGGCCATTTATTTGTCAGTTTATATGCACATGCCTTTGATGACCTCATTATTATCAAATCTTGCTTTTATTCCTGGGGATACGATTAAAGCTGTGGTTGCTAGTACTATTGCTTATAAATTTAAAGATAAATTAGGCTTGGCATAAGAGAACAGTCTTTTTAAAAAAGCGTCTATTTCTGTTATAATGTGAGTAAGCATTACTAGAGGAGGATTCTACGATGAAACTCACAACACTTGGTTGCTGGGGAGCTTACCCATATAAAGACGGCGGCACGACCTCTTATCTCGTTACGAGTGAGGACGGTTTTCAATTGCTTATGGATTGTGGAAGCCGTGCCGTCACAGAATTAGAAAAAGAAATCAGCCCACTTGATTTGGATGCGGTGATTATTTCACATTATCACCCTGATCATATTGCTGATCTTGGTGTACTTCGCCATTATTTCCAACTTTATCCAAAATACCTTTGGACACCAAAAGTTTTGCCGATTTACGGTCACAATGAAGACGAAGTTGAGTTTGCTAAATTGACTTTGCCTGGTGTGTCTGAAGGGAGAGCTTATGATGTCACTGGTGTTGAAAAAATTGGCCCATTTGATATTACTTTTATCAAAACGGTCCACCCAGTTCCTTGCTATGCCTTTCGTATTGTCGAACGTGCAACTGGTCAATCGCTAGTATTTACTGGTGACACGGGCTATTTTGCTGAATTGGAAAAATTTGCCGCAGGCGCAGATCTCTTTTTGGCAGATGTTTACCTTTATGCAGGGAATGAAAATCATCCAGCTCACTTAACAACGAAAGAAGCAGGAGAGATTGCTAAAGCTGCAGGTGTGAAATCACTTGTCTTGACACACACACCACCAGTGCCACCACAAGGTGTTGATGCTAAAAATCACCTTCAAGTGCTTAAAGAAGAAGCACAAAGTTTTGCTGACGGTGTGCCAGTTGACTTGGCTGAGCCACACAAATCTTGGCAAATCGGGGAGCTCTAATGGCTGAATTTACGCAGGAAGAAAAAGAGTATTTCATGCGCGAAGCGCTGAATGAGGCTAAGAAGTCACTAGAAAAAGACGAGATTCCTATTGGTTGTGTCATTGTTAAGGATGGCAAAATCATTGGACGCGGGCACAACGCGCGCGAAGAACAGCAAAAAGCAATCTTACATGCTGAAATTATGGCTATCAACGAAGCCAATGAGAACGAAGGCAATTGGCGTTTGCTCGAGAGTACTTTGTTTGTCACCATTGAACCTTGTGTGATGTGCAGCGGAGCTATTGGGCTTGCCCGCATTCCACAAGTGATTTATGGGGCGGCTAATCAAAAATTTGGCGGTGCTGGCAGCCTTTACGATATTCTGACAGATGTTCGTCTCAACCACCGTGTTGAGGTTGAAACGGGCATTCTTGAGGCTGAATGTGCTGGCATCATGCAGGACTTTTTCCGAAAAAATCGTGAGAAGAAAAAAGCAGCCAAGAAGCAAGCTAAAGAGCAGTGCTAATTTGCATAATCAAAAATTTATGATATAATATTCTTCGGAGCAACATCTGCGCGTGAAGCGGGTCAGGGGAGGAATCCAGCAGCCCTAAGCGATTGTAGGTGTGTGCTCTTTTTTATTCTTTAAAATGCTTGAAATCATGCAAAAAAAGCGGAGTTTTTCATGTTTGAATGATTGTTTCATGAAAGTTTTCAGCAAGTTAGAAAAAGTCCGTGAAACGCTTTATTTTATAGGATTATTTAGTAAAAATGATTGAAAAAAAGTGCATAAAAGAGTAATATAGAAGAGAAATTTAATTTTTTGAGGAGTATTGTAATGACACATATTAAATTTGACTATTCAAAATTGTTGGGTCAATTCGTCGAACAAGAAGAAATCGACTTCATGCAAACACAAGTCAACGTTGCTGACGAATATTTGCGTAAAGGTACTGGACCTGGTTCTGATTTCCTTGGTTGGGTAGACCTTCCAGAAAACTACGACAAAGAAGAATTTGCTCGTATCCAAAAAGCTGCTGCTAAAATCCAATCAGACAGCGAAGTTCTTGTCGTTATCGGTATCGGTGGTTCTTACCTTGGAGCACGTGCTGCTATCGATTTCTTGAGCAATCACTTCTACAACCTTCAAGCATCTGCAGATCGTAAAGGTCCACAAATCCTTTACGCTGGTAACTCAATTTCTTCAACTTACCTTGCAGACCTTGTTGAATACGTTAAAGACAAAGATTTCTCAGTTAACATTATCTCTAAATCAGGTACTACAACTGAACCAGCTATCGCTTTCCGTGTCTTCAAAGAACTTCTAGTTGAAAAATACGGTCAAGAAGAAGCTAACAAACGTATCTACGCTACAACTGATAAAGCTAAAGGTGCTGTTAAAGTTGAAGCAGTTGCTAACGATTGGGAAACATTTGTTGTTCCAGATAACGTTGGTGGACGTTTCTCAGTATTGACTGCTGTAGGTCTTCTTCCAATCGCTGCTGCTGGTATCGATATCGAAGCTCTTATGAACGGTGCTAACGCTGCTCGTAAAGAATTGACTTCTGCTGAAATCTCAGAAAACATCGCTTACCAATACGCTGCAGTTCGTAACGTACTTTACCGTAAAGGTTACATCACTGAAATCTTGGCTAACTACGAACCATCACTTCAATACTTCGGTGAATGGTGGAAACAATTGGCTGGTGAATCAGAAGGTAAACACCAAAAAGGTATCTACCCAACATCTGCTAACTTCTCAACAGACCTTCACTCACTTGGACAATTCATCCAAGAAGGTTACCGTAACATCTTTGAAACAGTTGTTCGTGTTGATAAACCACGTAAAAACGTTGTTATCCCTGAATTGTCAGAAGATCTTGATGGTCTTGGATACCTTCAAGGTAAAGACGTTGACTTTGTAAACAAAAAAGCAACTGATGGTGTACTTCTTGCTCACACTGACGGTGGAGTACCTAACATGTTCTTGACACTTCCTCAACAAGATGAATTCACTCTTGGTTACACAATCTACTTCTTCGAGTTGGCTATCGGTCTTTCAGGTTACCTTAACGCTGTTAACCCATTCAACCAACCAGGTGTAGAAGCATACAAGAAAAACATGTTTGCTCTTCTTGGTAAACCAGGATTTGAAGACTTGTCAGCTGAGTTGAACGCACGTCTTTAATTCATCAATACACAGATAAAAAAAGCTTCCGAAAGGAGGCTTTTTTTGTGTGGTTGGCAGTCTACTAATCAAATTGGTGAAAAATCAAAGAAATTTCTTTCCAAATTTTCTGAATATTTGATATAATAGTATACAATTAACTAATTTTGAATTGGAAGGAGTAGGGTGTTTGGCTTGGAAAGTCTTGGTATCAGGATTCTCCTAGGTCTTTGAAACGCTCTTGGTATCTTAAATATGACTGCACAAAAAATGACGGCTCAAGAGATTATTGCTTTTATTGGGAATGCGGAGAAAAAGACAAATGTTAAGGTGACATTTGAAGGTGAATTGGCTGCAGCTGTTCCAGAAAGTGTCATTAAGCTTGGCAACGTGCTTTTTGGTGACTGGAAAGATATTGAGCCGCTTTTGGCAAACTTGACTGAAAATAAAGATTATGTTGTTGAACAAGACGGTCGCAATTCAGCTGTGCCATTGCTTGATAAACGCCATATTAACGCTCGTATCGAACCAGGTGCCATTATTCGTGACCAAGTGACTATCGATGATAATGCGGTTGTCATGATGGGTGCGGTTATTAACATTGGTGCTGAAATTGGTGCAGGTACGATGATTGATATGGGGGCTGTTCTTGGTGGACGTGCTATTGTTGGTAAAAACAGCCATATCGGTGCAGGAGCTGTCCTTGCTGGTGTGATTGAACCAGCTTCAGCAGAGCCAGTGCGCATTGGGGATAATGTCCTTGTTGGTGCTAATGCCGTTGTCATCGAAGGTGTCCAAGTTGGTAATGGTTCTGTCGTAGCAGCGGGAGCTATTGTTACCAAAGATGTTCCAGAAAATGTTGTTGTGGCTGGCGTTCCCGCTCGTATCATCAAAGAAATTGATGCTAAAACACAACAAAAAACAGCACTCGAAGACGCTTTGCGCAATTTGTAATAAGAGATTCAAAGGCTTGGGAGTTTTCTCAAGCTTTTCACAAATTAAGGAAAATATATGACTTTAGATTTAATTAAAATTCGTCGTGATTTGCATCAGATTCCAGAGATTGGTTTGGAAGAGTTTAAGACGCAAGCTTATCTTTTGGAGCGTATCGCAGAAATCACAGTGGGAAAAGACTTTGTGGAACAACGAACTTGGCGAACTGGGATTTTAGTCTTTTTAAAAGGTTCTGCTCCTCAAAAAACAATTGGTTGGCGTACGGATATAGATGCCCTTCCTGTTGTTGAGGAAACAGGTCTTCCTTTTGCCAGCCAACATGAGGGTCGCATGCATGCGTGTGGACATGATATGCACATGACAGTAGCTCTTGGTTTGTTAAATGAGCTAGTGCAAACACAACCAAAGAATAACCTACTCTTTCTTTTTCAACCCGCCGAAGAAAATGAAGCAGGTGGTATGCTCATGTATCAGGATAATGCCTTTGGGGATTGGAAGCCAGATGAATTTTATGGTTTGCATGTGCGACCTGATTTTAAGGTTGGGACTATCGCGACAAATACCTCAACTCTATTTGCGGGGACTTGTGAGGTCTTAATCACTTTTAAAGGAAAAGGTGGTCACGCTGCTTTTCCACATGAAGCTAACGATGCCTTGGTTGCGGCGTCCTATTTTGTCACACAGGTGCAGACAATTGTCAGCCGAAATGTAGACCCGATTCAAGGTGGTGTCGTCACATTTGGTTCTTTCCACTCGGGGACAACTAATAATGTCATTGCCGAAACAGCGCAGCTGCATGGAACCATTCGTACCTTGACACAAGACATGAGCCTCTTGATTCAAAAACGAGTGACTGAGATTGCAAAAGGGGTGGCAGCAAGCTTTGGAATGGAAGTAGAGGTTAATTTGAAACAAGGTGGTTATCTCCCTGTGGAAAATAATCCCGAATTGGCGCGTGAGGCCATGGACTTTTTCAGAAATCGCGAAGCTGTTCATCTGATTGACTGCTTGCCAGCTATGACTGGAGAAGATTTTGGCTATTTGTTAAATAAGATTCCAGGGGTGATGTTCTGGTTGGGTGTTGAAACACCTTATGCTCTTCACCATCCTAAGATGAGTCCAAATGAAGCAGCTCTTTCGTTTGCGGTTAGTGAAATTTCAGCTTTCTTGAAAGAAAAAGCAAGTCATTAAAAAGGTAGCAAGTTTTTAGTCTTGCTACTTTTTTTGTATTTAAAAAATAAAAAAAGCCGCTATTGGGAGCTAGCGGCTTAAAAAGGGAAGGACATGATTTTTCAATCATGTCCAGGAGATTTATGAAAAGGGAATAACTCCAAAAGAGCCAATTCCCAGCGGTTTGGGAGAACCGCTATTTAGGATAGATATAGTATATCGGAGAAACCTTAAAGAAACCTTAAAGTAAATTTTAAGGTTTTTGCTGAGTAAAATCTCGGTTTTGTGTTATCATAAAAGCATGGAAAAAGTAGCCTTACGAAAGAGCATCATTGCTCATTTAAAACATCAAGATAGAACAGAAAAAGCCTTGAAAGATAAGGCTTTATTAGATGAGTTGCTAGCATCTTCTGCTTATCAAAAAGCGGACACTATTGCCACTTATTTAGCTTTTGATTTTGAGTACAATACCGAATTGTTGATTAAACAAGCTCAAAAAGATGGCAAAACCATTTTAGTTCCAAAGACTTACCCACACGGCAAAATGATTTTTTGTCTCTATGATGTGGATAAGTTGGTGAAAACATCATTTGGCTTGTGGGAACCTGCTTGTGACAAAGCTGTGGATAAGTCAGAAATTGATTTGATTCATGTGCCAGGTGTTGGTTTTAACCAAGATGGTTTTCGAATTGGATATGGTGCTGGCTATTATGACAGGTATTTAGCAGATTATAAAGGCAAAACAATTAGTACGATTTATGAGTGTCAGAAAGCGGAGTTTCAGCCAGATAGTCATGATGTCGCTGTTATGGAGGTATTTAGTCGATGAAAAATGTTATTAAAGAAAGTCCAGTGACGATCTTTTTGCTGGCTTTAACGACTTTGGTTTTTATAGCCATGCAGGTGATTTATTTTGGAAATGCCACATCTAATCAAGCCATTTTTAATACTGGTGGGATGTATGGTGCCTACGTTAGTTTATTTCCAAGTCAATTGTGGCGCTTGGTGACACCGATATTTGTTCACATCGGTTGGGAACATTTCTTTTTCAATGCTTTAACGCTATATTTTGTTGGTCAAATAGCAGAGCAGATTTGGGGACATCACAAGTTTTTAGCTTTGTATGTTTTATCAGGAATTGTTGGGAATATCTTTACACTTTTCTTTACGCCAAACGTGATTGCTGCAGGTGCCTCAACATCGCTTTTTGGCGTTTTTGCAGCGATTATGGTCGCTGGGTATTTTGGAAGAAATCCTTATTTGAAAGAACTTGGTAGAAATTATCAAGCTTTGATTATTGTGAATTTGATTTTTAATTTATTTACTCCAAGTATTGGGATTGCTGGTCATATTGGTGGTCTTGTCGGGGGTGTCTTATGTGCCATCTTTTTACCAACGCTTGTGGAGAAAGGTATGTTTAAACCATGGCAACGTTGGTTGGCAGCAGCGGCTTACGTTGGTTTAAGTCTAGTCTTGATTGCCATGGCTTTGCATTAAAGTCATAACAAAAAGTTCCTCTAGACATTGTCTAGAGGAACTTTTTTATGTTATAGCATATTATTTAGATTCTTTTTTAGTTGAGTCAGCTTCCAATTTTTTACCCAAATCGATAAGATATTGTTTCATGTTATCTTTGATTTGTGGGTGTTGAAGTGCATAGTCAATAGAAGTTTTCATGAAGCCGAATTTATCACCGACATCATAGCGATCTCCGTTAAATTGACGTGCAAAAACACGTTGTGTTTTGTTCAAAGTGTCGATAGCATCTGTCAATTGGATTTCATTACCAGCTCCAGGTTTTTGTGTTTCAAGAATATTGAAGATTTCTGGAGTAAGAAGGTAGCGACCGATGATAGCAAGATCGCTAGGTGCATCTTCAGGTGCTGGTTTTTCAACAAATGTTTCAACACTGTAAAGACCGTCTTTTCCTTCGCCTTGAGGTGCGATAACGCCGTAAGATGAAACTTCTTCGTGAGGCACAGGCATAACAGCGATTGTTGATGCATGTGTGTTTTCGTAGTCGTTAATCAATTGTTTTGTAAGTGGTACAGCTTTATCGTTGTTGATATCCATAAGGTCATCACCAAGCATAACGACAAATGGTTCGTTGCCTACAAAAGCTTTAGCTTGAAGGACAGCATCACCAAGTCCACGAGGGTGACTTTGACGGATGAAGTGAAGATTAATGGCTGTAGTGTCATTAACGAGTTTAAGAAGATCAGTTTTTCCTTTGTGTTCCAAATTGTATTCTAATTCGAAGTTTGAGTCAAAGTGGTCTTCGATAGAACGTTTTGATTTACCAGTAACAACCAAGATATCTTCAATACCTGATTTTAAGGCTTCTTCGACGATAAATTGGATTGTTGGTTTATCAACAATTGGAAGCATCTCTTTAGCGAGTGCTTTTGTAGCTGGCAAGAAACGAGTTCCAAGACCAGCTGCGGGAATAACGGCTTTTCTAACTTTTCTCATATTCATACGAGAACTCCTTTTCATAAATAAACTATGCTGAATTAAATTATACTATAATTCTAATTTTAGTGCCATTCGTTTTCTGAACGGAAGTCATTTGACATCATGCCAAGAATGCTATCACGAACATCAGCACCTTCGTAGATGACTTTGTAGATAGCAGTTGTGATTGGCATGTAGACATCCAATTCTTTAGCTAACTCATAGGCAACTTTAGTTGTTGAAATCCCTTCGATAACCATTCCCATATTTTTCTCGATGTCTTCGAGTTTTTCACCGCGACCAAGAGCATCACCAGCTCGCCAGTTACGAGAGTGAACAGATGTTCCTGTTACGATAAGGTCACCAACACCAGAAAGACCACTGTAAGTAAGTGGGTTAGCTCCCAATTTAACCCCGAGACGTGTGATTTCAGCAAGTCCACGTGTGATAACGGCTGCTTTAGCATTGTCACCGAAACCAAGACCGTGAAGTGCACCGGCACCAACAGCTATGATGTTTTTAAGTGCACCAGCTGTTTCCACACCAATAACATCAGTATTAGTGTAAAGGCGGAAGTAATTGTTGCTAAAGAGTTTTTGAACGTATTTAGCAGCTTCGTGATCTTTAGAAGCGGCAGTGATCAAGGTAATGTCTCGAACAATTGTTTCTTCAGCATGGCTTGGTCCAGAGACAACGACGATTTCAGAGCGCAATTCGGCAGGAATTTCTTCCTCAAGAATTGTTGAAAGACGTTCGTGTGTTCCAGGTTCAAGACCTTTAGAAGCGTGCATGATAACAGCTTTGTGATCAAGTGTTTCAGCGACTTGTTTGGCAACCAAACGTGTTACTTTTGTTGGGACAACAAATAAGATAGCATCAACGTCTGTAAGTGCTTCTTTCAAGTCAAGTGTCGCTTTGATATCTTCAGAGATTGTGATGTCTTTGAAGTAGCGAGTGTTAGTATGTTTCGTATTTAATTCTTCGATTTGTTCTGGGATATTTCCCCATAGACAAACTTCATGTCCATTGTCGTTTAATACTTGTGCAAGAGCGGTTCCCCAAGAACCAGGCCCTAAGACAGCAACTTTTTGTCTTGTCATTTTTACTCCTCTCTTAAACGAGCAAGATTACAATCTCCATTATATCATAAGACGGCTATGTTTGTCTTTGTTTATAAAAAACAGGTGATAATTGTCATTTTTTTGAAAAATAACTTATGGTATAATGGGGTGACCTCATCAGTACTGGAAAGGAAGACTATTTTTGTGATTGATTTAGAAGAGATTTTATCACGAATGAATCCCAATCAAAAAATCAACTATGACCGTGTCATGCAACAAATGACAAAGCGTTGGGCGCAAGAAGAAGTAAGACCCAAAATTCTTGTTCACGTTTGCTGTGCGCCGTGTTCAACTTATACATTAGAATATTTGACGCAATACGCTGATGTGACGGTTTATTTTGCGAATTCTAATATTCATCCAAAGGATGAGTATCTTCGCCGTGCTTATGTGGTGCAAAAATTTATCTCAGAATTTAATGAAAAAACAGGAAATAAGGTTGATTTCATCGAAGCACCTTATGACCCATCTGAATATTTTCAAAAGGTTCATGGCTTAGAAGACGAACCTGAAGGTGGCGAACGTTGTACGGCTTGTTTTGATTATCGTTTGGACAAGGCTGCGCAAAAAGCAGTTGAGCTTGGCTATGACTATTTTGCTAGTGCTTTGACAATCAGCCCGCACAAAAATTCCCAAGTCATTAACAGTGTCGGTATTGAGGTTCAAAAGGTTTATGCAACCAAGTATTTGCCAAGTGATTTCAAGAAAAATAATGGCTACCGCCGTTCTGTTGAAATGTGTGAAGAGTATGACATTTACCGCCAATGTTATTGTGGCTGTGTTTTTGCGGCAAAAATGCAGGGCGTTGATTTAAATCAAATCAAAAAAGAGGCTAAGGAATTCATGGTAGGAAAAGACGGCGAAAAAGAATTCCCACACATTCGCTTTACCTTTGAAGGAAAAGAAATTTAATACAAGAAAAGCAGAATTAGTTTCAAGCTAGTCCTGCTTTTTTGTTGACGATAAATAACTTTAAAAAATATATATTTATATTTTAAAACTATGTTAAACCGTGATAAAATAGGGGGTAAATAAGATTAAAAAGTGAGAATAATGGGAAAGAGGGTGTTGTATTTGGAGTTAGAATCGAAAGTAAAGTTGGGAGAGTTTTATAAAGAATTACGTTTAGCTAGAAAAGTTAAACAAAAAGATGTCGCTAAAATGGTGGTATTGGGAGATTTTTGAAAAAAATATGAGGTAAGAGTTCTATTTATGAAAAAGTTTAGGTCATCGTTTTTTCTATTATCTGAAGCGGCTGGGATTGTAGCTAGTAGCGTTTATGGGTTAACGCTATCATTTATTGTTCAGCGTTATGTTGATAGTCAATTTTTAAATAGTTTAGTTAGCAATATCAGCGTGACATTAAGCATGCTTATGGCATTTTTTACAGGTTATATTGTTGATAAGAAATCGCCGTGGAAGTTGATTTTGTTATCAGACTTGGTTTTGATACCGCTATTTATCATTCCTATTTTTCTTTTTGAAGTTTCAATTCCGTTATTTCTGATTTCAATAGTCATTATTGACATGGTTTCGATAGTTGTTTCAGAGTTAGATGAGATTTCAAGACCTGTTTATCTCAGCCTTATCACAACTAAAGAAAAATCCGTTTCGGTTTTACAGAGCATTAATATTGTTGATTCAGCCTTTGCTATTGTTGGCTATCTTTTTGTCTTTTTGACAATTTCTTTTCTCAAAATTAACACTTATTTTATTATCGTTAGCATTTGTTACCTTTTTAGTGCTATATTTATTTTTCATTTACCAAAGGAAACGAAGGAAAAACAGCCTCTTTCTGAAACACAAGAAAGCTTTATTTTGGCGTTAAGAGAATTATTGCAAGTGATTGTAAGGCTAAAACAAGTAGGTCTTTACCTTGCCAATCTTCTCTTTATGGTGAAAAATCAGATTGTCATGAGCCTTTTGATTTTTAGAATTGGACAGATTGATAAGGGATTTACTCATATTCATATCATTGGTATCGGAATTCTGCTTAGTGTAGCAGGTGGTGCGGTGCTTAATAAGATTCTTTATTTAGCTAAGGTATCGGTAAGAAAAATTCTTTCAATGTTCTTAATTGCTTGTAGTGGGTATTTTACCTATCTTGTTGGTCATGCACAAACTGTTGAGCATTTCCTATTGTTTGGTTTAGCGATAGGAGCTATTTTTGGAACAGGTTTACCGTGTTTTGGTTTGCTTTCAGCAGAAAGAATGCTTGTTACTCCAGATAATCATCAAGGAAAATCATTATCGTTGTTACGGACAAGTTCGGTTGTTTTAACACTTAGTCTAACAGCTTGCTTTGCTATTGTTGAAAAGCTCTGCCATTTGACAACAATCTTTTTTGACGGTAGTGCTGTTTTAGCAATAATATTGGTTTTGCTATTTTTTGCCCTACCATTTACGGAATTAAATAGTGTAAGGAAAAATAGTAATAAGTAAACTTTCTTTGTTTCCAAGCAAGGAAAGTTTTTTTGATGAATAGCTTTTATGTTATAATATGAAGATGATTTAATACAGAAAAAAGGAGACAAAATGAGTAAAATTAGAGGGTTTGAATTGGTTTCACAATTCACAGATGAAACATTATTACCAAAACGTGAAACAGCGCATGCAGCTGGTTATGATTTGAAAGCGGCTGTCACAACAGAAATCGCACCAGGTGAAATCAAATTGGTGCCAACTGGTGTCAAAGCCTACATGCAAGCTGGCGAAGTGCTTTATCTCTTTGACCGTTCATCAAATCCACGTAAAAAAGGTTTGGTTTTGATTAATTCTGTTGGTGTTATTGATGGTGATTACTATGGCAATCCAGCCAATGAAGGTCATATCTTTGCGCAAATGAAAAATATCACAGATGAAACAGTTGTGGTTGAAGCTGGCGAACGCATTGTCCAAGGTGTTTTCATGCCTTTCTTGGTTGCTGACGGTGACGAAGCAGATGGCGTGCGTACTGGTGGCTTTGGGTCAACAGGAAAATAAGGTTTAGAGTAAAAATATAAAGGAGGTAATGAGCTATCGCTAAGAAGAAAACAACGTTTATTTGTCAGGAGTGTGGCTATCATTCTCCTAAGTATTTAGGGCGTTGCCCAAACTGTTCGTCATGGACGTCATTTGTCGAAGAAGTTGAGGTGCAAGAAGTTAAAAATGCGCGTGTCAGTTTGACAGGTGAAAAGAGCAAGCCAACCAAATTAAAAGATGTGAGCTCGATTAACTACTCACGCACGAAGACAGACATGGATGAATTTAACCGTGTGCTTGGTGGCGGTGTGGTGCCAGGTAGTCTAGTGCTTATTGGTGGTGACCCAGGTATCGGAAAATCAACCCTGCTTTTGCAAGTATCGATTCAGCTTGCTGACAAGGGAACGGTTCTTTACGTTTCTGGGGAAGAATCAGCTGAGCAGATTAAATTGCGTAGTGAACGACTTGGCGATATTGACAATGAATTTTACCTTTATGCTGAGACTAATATGCAAGCCATTCGTGCGCAGATTGAGCAAATTCAACCTGATTTCTTGATTATTGACTCGATTCAAACCATTATGAGTCCTGATATTTCAGGGGTTCAAGGATCAGTGTCACAAGTACGTGAAGTAACTGCAGAGCTCATGCAACTAGCTAAGACTAATAATATCGCAACCTTTATTGTTGGTCATGTGACTAAGGAAGGGCAGCTTGCTGGGCCGCGTATGCTTGAGCATATGGTGGATACAGTACTCTATTTTGAAGGGGAACGTCACCATACTTTCCGTATTCTACGTGCCGTTAAAAATCGTTTTGGTTCGACAAATGAAATTGGCATTTTTGAAATGCAATCAGGCGGGCTTGTTGAAGTACTTAATCCTAGCCAAGTTTTCTTAGAAGAACGTTTGGACGGTGCGACTGGCTCAGCTATCGTGGTTACTATGGAAGGAAGTCGTCCGATTTTAGCGGAAGTCCAAGCTTTGGTAACACCAACGGTCTTTGGAAATGCCAAACGCACAACAACAGGTCTTGATTTCAACCGTGTTAGTTTGATTATGGCGGTGCTTGAAAAACGTTGTGGGCTTTTGTTACAAAATCAAGATGCTTATCTCAAGTCAGCTGGTGGGGTGAAACTTGATGAACCAGCCATTGACTTGGCAGTTGCGGTAGCTATTGCGTCAAGCTATAAAGAAAAGCCGACAAATCCCCAAGAAGCTTTCATTGGTGAAATTGGCTTGACGGGTGAGATTCGTCGTGTCACTCGTATTGAACAACGTATCAATGAAGCAGCAAAACTTGGCTTTACCAAAGTTTACGCGCCGAAGAATTCTTTGGCTGGCATTGACATTCCAGAAACGATTGAAGTGGTTGGGGTAACAACTGTCGGTGAAGTTCTTAAGAAAGTTTTTAAATAGATGCAGAGGAGAATGCTCCTCTGTTTTTTTGTGCTAAGTCTTTTTAAGCGACAATCCATCCTAAAAGTGATAAGATGATAAAAACGCTCTCATGGCTATATTAGGAGGACTTTTATGTCTTATTTTGAAAAATTTTTAAAAACCAATCAAGCTTATGCTGACTTGCATGGAACGGCGCATTTGCCTCAGAAACCTAAAACGCATGTTGCTATTGTTACTTGTATGGATTCACGTCTGCATGTGGCGCATGCGCTGGGTTTGGCGCTTGGTGATGCTCATATTTTGCGGAACGCAGGTGGGCGTGTGACTGATGATACCATTCGCTCTTTGGTGATTTCTGAGCAGCAACTTGGGACACGTGAGATTGTTGTCTTACACCATACAGATTGTGGCATGCAAGGACTTAGTAATGATGCTTTTGCAGAGCAGTTGGCGCGTGATTTAGGTGTGTCAGTTCATGGAAAAGATTTTCTGCCATTTTCTGATGTTGAAGAAAGTGTCCGTGAGGATGTTAGAAAGCTGCGCGAGTCGCCGTTGATTCCTGATGATATCGTCATTTCAGGAGCTGTTTATGATGTTGATACAGGTCGCATCAGTGAAGTAACACTCTAGGTGTTTGATTTTGAAAAAGGAGAAAAAATGAGATATATCAAATTTGGCGAGCGCCAAACGGAAGTTTCAGAAGTTGTTTTGGGATTAATGCGCATTTCAGAAATGACGGTTGATCAAGTTGAAGAGTTGATTGAGTCTGCTCTGGCGGTTGGAATTAATGCCTTTGATATTGCTGATTGTTATGGTCATGGAAAATGTGAACAGATCTTAGGAGAGGTGTTGAAACGTCGTCCTGACTTGCGTGAGAAGATGTGGATTCAATCAAAATGTGGTATCCGCATGGAAGAATTTACTTATTTTGATTTTTCAAAAGAGCATATTTTAGAGGCTGTGGATGGCATTTTAGAGCGTCTTAATGTTGATTACATTGATTCTTTGTTACTTCATCGTCCAGATGCGCTTATGGAGCCTGAAGAAATTGCGGAAGCTTTTGATTTGTTGAAGGCCCAGGGAAAAGTTATCGATTTTGGTGTCTCAAATCAAAATCCGATGATGATGGCATTGATTCAAAAAGATGTTAACCAACCTTTGGTGGCTAATCAATTGCAACTGAGTGCAGCCTTTACTCCTAGTTTTGACGCTGGTTTTCATGTCAATATGAAACAAGAGGCTGGGATTGTTCGCGACAGCAGTATTTTTGAATATTGTCGCTTGCATGATGTGGTGATTCAAGCTTGGTCAGTACTTCAGTTTGATTATTTTGGCGGTGTTTTCTTGGGTTCTGAGAAATACCCTGAGTTAAATCACGTTTTAAACCGTTTAGCTGAAAAATATCATGTCAGCCCGTCAGCGGTTGCTATTGCTTGGGTGTTGCGATATCCAGCAAAAATGCAAGCTGTGATTGGAACAACCAAAAAAGCTCGTGTTGCTGAAGCAGCTAAGGCGGCAGAAATCCAGTTGACGCGAAAAGAATGGTATGAAATCTACTTGGCTGCGGGCAATGATTTGCCATAAAAATGCTTTTAGTGTTTTGAGTAAATTGGGAGAAGTTTATGCGAAAATTTGAAATCAGCCAAAAATTCTGGTCGCTAGCTGGCAAGTTTGACATCTTTGATGAGGATGGTCGTTTGGCTTATCAGGTTCAAGGTTCTTTTTTGAAACTATTTAAGGAATTTACTATTTTTGATAGGCAAGGAAAGACTGTCAGTCATATTAAGCAGCAGTTTAGTTTTCCTTTCCAGAAATTTATGGTGACTTTTGCGGATGGTAAGAAAATCACGATTCAAAAACGTTTTTCACTGTTGAAAGCTAAGTATGATATTTCTGATTTTGGTTTAGAAGTAGCTGGGGATATTTGGAATATGACATTTAGCCTTCTTAACCAAGGACGTGAGGTGGCTAAGATTCATCAAGAATGGTTTAAATTTCCTTCAACTTATCGAGTGGAAATTGCTGATGATTCTTTGTCTGACCTTGTCATTTCTTTGGTTATTGCTATTGATTATATCAAGGAAAAAGAGTCAAGTGCAGCTAGTTCAGCATCAAGTTAAAGTTCAATTGTTCTAAATCTTGGATATAGGAAGGAATTCAGCTGAATTTTTTGTTCCAAGACTCAAGATTGTGCTATAATAGAAGCGATTGAAATTTTAACAGGAGACGAAAATGCCTAAGAAAATTCGCGTGCGTTATGCACCAAGTCCAACAGGACTTTTACACATCGGAAATGCGCGTACAGCGCTCTTTAATTATCTTTACGCTCGTCACCACGGTGGTGATTTTGTAATCCGTATCGAAGATACTGACCGTAAACGTCATGTCGAAGACGGTGAACGTTCACAATTGGAAAACCTTAAATGGTTGGGAATGGATTGGGACGAAAGCCCACAAACTCACGAAAAATATCGCCAATCAGAACGTTTGGACATCTACCAAAAATACATCGACCAATTGTTGGCTGAAGGTAAAGCTTATAAATCATACGTTACTGAAGAAGAATTAGCTGCAGAACGTGAACGCCAAGAAGCTGCTGGTGAAACTCCTCGTTACATCAACGAATTCCTTGGTATGTCTGAAGAAGAAAAAGCAGCATACATCGCAGAACGTGAAGCAAAAGGAATCATCCCTACTGTACGTTTGGCTGTTAACGAATCAGGTATCTATAAATGGCATGATATCGTTAAAGGCGACATCGAATTTGAAGGTGGAAACGTCGGTGGTGACTGGGTTATCCAGAAAAAAGATGGTTACCCAACATACAACTTTGCCGTTGTTATTGATGACCACTTGATGGAAATCTCTCACGTTATCCGTGGAGATGACCACATCGCAAACACACCAAAACAATTGATGGTTTACGAAGCACTTGGTTGGGAAGCACCAGAATTCGGTCACATGACATTGATTATCAACTCTGAAACTGGTAAAAAATTGTCAAAACGTGACACAAACACTCTTCAATTCATCGAAGACTACCGTAAAAAAGGTTACATGCCAGAAGCAGTATTCAACTTTATCGCTCTTCTTGGTTGGAACCCTGGTGGTGAAGATGAAATCTTCTCACGTGAAGAATTGATCAAACTCTTTGATGAACACCGTTTGAGCAAATCTCCAGCTGCCTTTGACCAAAAGAAAATGGACTGGATGAGCAACGAATACATCAAGAACGCAGATTTCGATACAATCTTTGCAATGGCTAAACCATTCTTGGAAGAAGCTGGTCGTTTGACTGATAAAGCTGAAAAATTGGTTGAACTTTACAAACCACAAATGAAATCTGTTGATGAAATCCTTCCATTGACTGACTTGTTCTTTGAAGATTTCCCAGAATTGACAGATGCTGAAAAAGAATTCATGGCTGGTGAAACAGTTCCAACAGTTCTTGAAGCCTTCAAAGCAAAACTTGAAGCTATGAGTGACGAAGATTTCAAATCAGAAAACATCTTCCCACAAATCAAAGCTGTTCAAAAAGAAACTGGTATCAAAGGTAAAAACCTCTTCATGCCAATTCGTATCGCCGTTTCAGGTGAAATGCACGGTCCAGAACTTCCAGATACTATCTACCTTCTTGGTCGTGAAAAATCAATTGAACACATTGAAAACATGCTTAAAAACTTGAAATAATAGCTAAAAAAGTCTGAGGTATTCTCAGGCTTTTTATATTTTCCTTTAGACGGTATGTCAGAAAAAGACGCTGTTATTTTAGAGTAAATCAAGCAAATGTATTAAGTTGTATTTTTTATCTAAAATTATGAATTTTTAGAAAGATTTTAATTGCTTGTGAAAAACGTTTTCTTTGCAGTTACCTATTCTAAAGTCATTTACTTCTTGTTATAATAGGCTTTAAAATTTTGTTATTTATAAGTTAAGAGGAGTTACATGAAAAAAGACTATTCTATCTTTTTCGTCCCAGGAATTATTCTTGTGGGCGCTGTTATGCGTATCCCATTTACGACAATTCCGACTGTCCTTAGCTATGTTGCGGATGGTTTAGGAGTTTCAGTCAATTCTTTGGGTGTTTTGACAAGTATTCCGTTGATTATGTTTGCCTTTTGCTCATCTTTGGCACCACGTTTAGCGGATAAATTTGGACTTGAAAAATTATTCACCATGGTTCTGATTGCCATGTTTATCGGTTCAAGCATGCGCGTGCTTAATCTTCCAAGTCTTTACATTGGAACAATGATTATCGGAATCAGCATTGCCATGATGAACGTTTTGTTCCCAAGTATCATTTTGGCAAACCAACCATTCCGTATCGGATTGTTGACAACGATTTATACAACAGCTATGGGGCTTTCTTCATCAGTTGCCGCATCAGTTGCTGTTCCAATCGTTAAAGCGACATCTTGGAAAGGGTTGATTCTGATTCTTAGTTTCTTGATTTTGGTAGCTTTGGCAGTTTGGTTCCCAAATACTTTCCACAATCACATGACAGAGCAAGATGAAGAAAAACGTTCATCATCACTTTGGAAAAATAAAGCCGCTATCGCGCTTCTTGTCTTTGGTGGTTTGCAATCTCTTCTTTTCTACACAGGAATGACATGGTTGCCAACAATGGCTAGCCAAGCTGGTCTCTCAAGCGAAGCAGCAGGTATCTTAGCTTCAATTTATTCATTGATTAGCTTGCCGTTTTCATTGACAATCCCTACTTTGACAACAAATCTATCAAGTAAAAACCGTAAAATCATGCTTGCGATTGTGTCAGCTTGTGCTATTGTAGGTACAGGAATGCTTCTCTTCCAAACAAGCAGCTTTGCTTATTGGTTGACAGTTAATATTTTAATCGGTATTGCTGTTAGTGCTTTGTTCCCATACTTGCTTGTGACATTCTCAATGAAATCACACACACCAAGTCAAACAGCACAATTGTCTGGTATGGTGCAATCAGGTGGTTACTTCCTAGCAGCCTTTGGACCAACACTTTTTGGTTTTAGTTTTAACCTCTTTGGTTCATGGACAGTAGCGGCACTTTGCTTGTTCATCTGTACAATTGTGATGACAGCAGCTCTGTTCTATACAGAACGCTTTGAAAAAATTCAATAATTTAGCTAATATATTCTCCCTAGCTTTTGCTGGGGAGTTTTTTGTATAAAAAAGTGTGATTTTTTGTATATATGCAGTATATTTGTTATAAAATCATAAAAAAGTAACTTTTTTTGAAAAAATATTCAAAAAATTGTTGACAGGGGTGAAAGGTATGTGTATAATTATACACATAAAGTTGATAAAAACACAAAACAAGAAAAGAGAGTAGTCCTATGTCAAAAGAAAAAGTTATCCTTGCGTACTCTGGTGGTCTTGATACTTCAGTTGCCATTACTTGGCTTATGAAAGATTATGATGTCGTTGCCGTTTGTATGGACGTCGGCGAAGGTAAAGACCTTGATTTTATTCATGATAAAGCTCTTAAAGTTGGTGCAGTTGAATCTTACGTCCTTGACGTTAAAGATGAATTCGCTGAAGAATATGTTCTTCCAGCTCTTCAAGCTCACGCTTACTACGAACAAAAATACCCATTGGTATCAGCGCTTAGCCGTCCAGTAATTTCTAAAAAATTAGTTGAAATTGCTCATAAAACAGGTGCGACAACAATCGCTCACGGTTGTACTGGTAAAGGGAATGACCAAGTTCGTTTTGAAGTGGCAATTGCTGCGCTTGACCCAGAATTGAAAGTTATCGCTCCAGTTCGTGAATGGAAATGGTCTCGTGAAGAAGAAATCGAATACGCTAAAGCAAATGGTGTGCCAGTTCCAGCTGACCTAGACAACCCATATTCAGTTGACCAAAACCTTTGGGGACGTGCTAACGAATGTGGTGTTCTTGAAAATCCATGGAACCAAGCTCCAGAAGATGCCTTTGGTATCACAACTTCACCAGAAGAAGCTCCTGATACACCAGAATTCATCGATATCGAATTCAAAGCTGGTAAACCAGTTGCTCTTAACGGCAAAGAAATGAAACTTGCTGACCTTATCCAAGAAGTCAATGCTATCGCAGGTAAACATGGTGTCGGACGTATTGACCACGTTGAAAACCGTTTGGTTGGTATCAAATCACGTGAAATTTACGAATGCCCAGGTGCTATCACACTTTTGACAGCTCACAAAGAAATCGAAGACATCACATTGGTACGTGAAGTATCTCACTTCAAACCAATTCTTGAAAATGAATTGTCAAACCTTATTTACAATGCTTTGTGGTTCAGCCCAGCAACAAAAGCAATTATTGCTTACATTAAAGAAACACAAAAAGTGGTTAATGGTACTGCAAAAGTTAAATTGTACAAAGGTTCAGCAAAAGTTGTTGCTCGTAAATCACCAAATTCACTTTACGATGAAAACTTGGCAACATACACATCAGCTGATAGCTTCGACCAAGATGCAGCTGTAGGCTTCATCAAACTTTGGGGACTACCAACTCAAGTTAACTCACAAGTTAACAACAAATAAATCATCTGCTTAAGCAGTCGATTATGAAAAAGAAAAGAAAAACATGGGCGTGAACAAGTCACAGCCAAATAAACAATAAAAGTATAAAAAGAAAAGAAAATTTCAGATAAAAGGGGACAGGGAGCCCCATCTGAGACTCTTTTCTTATAACTTACCAAACCCTCGTTAATGTCAACAGAGAGTGGCATCGAGCTTAAATAATGATATCCTGTGAGAATCATTTAAGACATTCGCCCCGTGAGGCATCACATCATAAGTCCTTGGTAGCTCCTAGGACTTATTTGTTAATTGAAATAAGAAAAGAGAAAGGCTTTGAACGCCAGCTTTGGTGGTTCATTGTATCAATGTTATGACAACAGAAAATCATAAATTATGGGGCGGGCGTTTTGAAGCTGGTCTTGAAAAGTGGGTTGAAGAATTTGGAGCATCGATTTCTTTTGACCAAAAAATGGCAGAGTTTGATTTGAAAGGCTCAATTGCTCACGTGACAATGCTTGGTGAAACAGGGATTATCGCAAAAGAAGAAGCCAATCAAATCAAAGCTGGTCTTGAAGAATTGCTTGCTGAGTATAAGGCTGGTAAAATCGAATTTGACGTGTCAAACGAAGACATTCATATGAATATGGAAAGTCTTTTGACCGCTAAAATCGGTCCTGTTGCTGGGAAATTGCACACAGCGCGTTCACGTAATGACCAAGTCGCAACAGATATGCACTTGTATTTGAAAGCGAAGCTTGACGAAGTAATCGCTAAACTTGCGAACTTGCGTAAAACTTTAGTTGATTTGGCTGACGAGCATGTTTATACCATCATGCCAGGTTACACGCATTTGCAACATGCTCAACCTATTTCATTTGGACATCATTTGATGGCATACTACAACATGTTTACGCGTGATAGTGAACGTTTTGAATTTAACATCAAGCATGCGGATATGTCACC
This sequence comes from Streptococcus sp. KCJ4932, assembly GCF_004352745.1. Taxonomy (NCBI): domain Bacteria; kingdom Bacillati; phylum Bacillota; class Bacilli; order Lactobacillales; family Streptococcaceae; genus Streptococcus; species Streptococcus sp. KCJ4932. The sequence continues at coordinate 44,238 of NZ_SJWW01000008.1, forward strand.
GCTTGGTGCGGCTGCTCTTGCTGGGACAACCTTCCCGATTGACCGTGAAATGACAGCACAGCTCATGGGCTTTGCTAAACCATACAGCAACTCACTTGATGCGGTGTCTGACCGTGATTTTATTCTAGAATTTTTGTCAAACAGTTCTATTTTGATGATGCACATGAGCCGTATCTGTGAAGAAATCATCAGCTGGTGCTCAAATGAGTTTAAGTTTGTGACACTTTCTGATACGTTCTCAACAGGGTCTTCTATCATGCCACAAAAGAAAAATCCTGATATGGCGGAATTGATTCGTGGAAAATCAGGTCGTGTTTATGGCAATCTCTTTGGTCTTTTGACAGTCATGAAATCTTTACCACTTGCCTACAACAAAGATTTACAAGAAGATAAAGAAGGAATGTTTGACACTGTTGAAACCATCACGGTAGCTATCGATATTTTGGCTGGCATGCTCAAAACAATGACTGTTAATAAAGCACACATGGCTGAAACCACTGAAAAAGACTTCTCAAATGCGACTGAATTGGCTGACTATCTTGCTAGCAAGGGGCTTCCTTTCCGTCAAGCTCACGAAATTGTAGGTAAATTAGTCCTCGAATGCACGAAAGCTGGTTATTATTTGCAAGATGTGCCATTTGAACGTTACCAAGAAATTTCTGATTTGATTGAGGAAGATATCTATGAAACTCTCAAATCTCATACGGCGGTTGAACGTCGTCACTCTCTTGGTGGAACAGGATTTGACCAAGTGAAATGGCAAATTGCTTTAGCCAATGAAGCCTTGCAAAACTTAGATTAATAGACACTTAGGCTTTTCAAGATTTTTAAGCGTATTTTCCAATAAAAATATTTTAAAGATAATGAGCCCAAACTCCTTAGAGGTTAGGGCTTTTTTGAATTTTATGGTATAATAAAAATAATTTAGAATGGAGTCGTACGTTGAAGAAAACCTATCGTGTCAAAAGTGACAAAGATTTTCAGGCGATTTTTAGCAAAGGTACAAGTGTTGCTAACCGAAAATTTGTCCTTTATCATTTAGAAAAAAATCAGAGCCACTATCGAGTAGGGCTTTCTGTGAGCAAAAAACTTGGTAACGCGGTCACTCGCAATAGCATTAAGCGAAAAATTCGTCACGTTATCATGGAATTATCACCAAATTTGCTTAATCAGGACTTTGTCATCATTGCGCGTAAAGGTGTCGAGGAACTTGATTACCATGAAGTGAAGAAAAATTTATTGCATGTGTTAAAACTTGCTAATTTATATCAGGAAGGTCTCAATAGTGAAAAGAAAGATTAAATTATTAGGATTAAGTAGTCTTACTTTAATGCTTTTGGCTGCTTGTGGGCGCAGCGAAGTAACCGCTTCATCAACCAATGGTTGGGAACAAATTGTTTACTTCTTTGCCAAAGCTATTCAATGGCTTTCAATTAATGGTCGTATTGGTGTAGGTATTGTTCTCTTTACCATCATCATTCGTGCCATCATGATGCCACTTTACAACATGCAAATCAAATCAGGTCAAAAGATGCAAGATTTGCAGCCAGAACTTAAAAAATTACAAGAAAAATATCCTGGCCGTGATACAGACAGCCGCATGAAATTGACTGAAGAAAGCCAAGCACTTTATAAAGAATATGGTGTTAACCCATATGCGACAATGCTTCCATTGGTTGTGCAATTACCAATTTTGATGGCTTTGTACCAAGCATTGACTCGTGTTGCTTTCTTGAAAACAGGTACTTTCTTGTGGATTGAATTGTCACAACCAGATCCATATTATATCTTGCCTGTTTTAGCAGCTCTATTTACATTCCTTTCAACTTGGTTGACTAATAAAGCTGCGCGTGAGAAAAACTTCGCGATGACGCTTATGACCTACGTGATGCCAATCATTATCTTCTTCTTTGGTTTCCGTTTGGCGTCAGGGGTTGTGCTTTACTGGACAGTATCAAATGCCTTCCAAGTGTTCCAAATCCTTTTGTTAAATAATCCATTTAAGATTATTGCAGAACGTGAAGCTAAGGAACGTGCTGAAAAAGAACATGCGGCTAAGATTCGTCGTGCTAAAAAGAAAGCGCAAAAGAGAAGAAAGTAAGAGGATAAAACTATGGTAATATTCACAGGTCGAACTGTTGAAGATGCTATTGAAAAGGGCTTGAAAGAGTTAAATCTTTCACGTCTTAAAGCCCACATTAAAGTTGTTTCTCGTGAGAAAAAAGGTTTCTTTGGTTTTGGTAAGAAACCAGCTCAAGTAGATATTGAAGGAATTAACGAAGTCACTGCTCACCGTGCTAACCAAAAAGCAGTTAAAGGTGTACCAGAAGAAGTTAATCAAAAAAATGAGCCTGTATCATCAAAATTTGAAGATACTATGGAGCTTCGTAAAGTAGCCAGCATCATTAAAAAAATGGAAGAACGTGGCGAAGTCATCGATGATTCTGTCAAAGAAGATATCGTCATGCACAAGAAAAAAACACAAACCATTCTTGAAGAAGCTGGACATACAGAAGTTTTAGAAGCACTTGGAAAAACAGACGATGCTAACGAAGTAGTTGCAGAGCCAAAAGAAGTTTCAGACACACCAAAACCTGTTAACACAGACCAAAGTTTTGAAGAATTTGTGGCCAGCGAATTTCCAGCTCAACGTGAATTGAGTAAAGATATCGAAAAAGCGACAGAAGAAGTGGCTGATTATGTTAAAAAAATCATCTACGAAATGGATATTGAGGCAACTGTGGAAACAAGCCACAACCGCCGTCAAATCAATTTGCAAATCGAAACACCAGAAGCTGGTCGTGTGATTGGCTATCACGGAAAAGTGTTGAAATCACTTCAACTACTTTCACAAAATTTCTTACATGACCGTTATTCAAAAAATTTCTCTGTGATTTTGAATGTTCATGATTACGTGGAACACCGTACAGAGACATTGATTGAATTTACCCGCAAAGCCGCAAGCCGTGTGCTTGAAACTGGTAAAGATTATGTCATGGACCCAATGAGTAATAGCGAGCGTAAAATCGTTCATAAAACTATCACAAGCATTGAAGGTGTTGATAGTTATTCTGAAGGAAACGACCCAAATCGCTACGTGGTCGTAACGCCTGTTCAATAAGACTTAAAAGCCCGTTAGGGCTTTTTTTGTACCGCTTAGCAATTATTTTTAACCGCTTACCGAAAAAGGCTTTATTTCAAGCCTTTTTTTGATAAAATAATGTCAAAAGGGAGGACGGCTATGTTAATTAGGACAAAGAATCTGGTTAAAACATTCGGAAATAAAACGGTTATTGACCACTTGAATTTAGAGGTAGAAGAAGGAAAATTACTGGCTTATATCGGGACAAACGGTGCCGGAAAATCAACAACGATGAAGATGTTGACAGGCTTGTTAAAACCAACGTCTGGTGAGATTGAATTATCTCCAAATCTGAAAATCGGAATGGTTTTCCAAGACAGTGTGCTTGATGCTGAGCTTAGTGTTTTGGACAATTTAAAGAGCCGCCAATCGCTTTATCGCAATCGTGATAAGAATTGGATGGAAAAGCTGATTCATCTGACTGGTATTGAGGATTTTCTCAATCAAGCATACGGCACGCTATCAGGTGGTCAACGTCGTCGAGTTGATATTGTGCGAGCCCTCTTAAACAAACCTAATCTTCTTTTTTTGGACGAGCCGACGACTGGTCTTGATATTCAGACACGTAAGGCGATTTGGGAGTTATTACGTCGCTTGCAGCGTGAAGAAAAGATGACAATCTTTTTGACTACTCATTATCTCGAAGAGGCTGAAAATGCCGATATGGCTTATATTATCGACCGTGGTAAGGTTTTGGCTAAAGGCTCTGCTAAGGAGCTGAAAGAAGCTTATTCTAAGCCATACTTGCTCGTTGATGCGAGTGATGCATCAGCATTTTCGGACGTAGCGTATCAGCTTTTGGGAAATGGTCAATTGAAGCTTGTTGTTAATGATTCAAAAGAAGCTTTGCAAATTTTATCTGATAAGCGCGCAGTGATTAATGATTTTGATTATGTTAAAGCAAATATCAATGATGTCTTTTTGAGCATTACGGGAAGGGAGATGGCTTAATATGTGGGCGATGACAAAACGCAATTTACAGCTCTATTTTTCAAATAAAGCAAGTGTCTTTTTCTCACTTTTGGGAGCTTTGATTGCCTTTATTCTTTATGTGATTTTTTTGCAGAAAAATATGCAGGATTCTTTTGCTGGGACACCAAATCTGGAAGAGCTGCTTGATAATTGGGTCTTGGGCGGTACACTTGCAGTGACCAGCATGACAACAACGTGGACAGGGATTTCTCGCTTGGTGCAAGACAAGGTGAGTCATAAGTTGGAAGATTTCTTGTTGACAGATATTTCACAATTAAAACTTTATCTTGGCTATCTCATTTCATCTAGCTTGATTGGTTTTATCATGCAGCTAGTCATGTTAGCTATCATGAAACTTTATTTTTACTGGCAAGATGGCATTAGTTTTGGGTTTGAACACTTGCCTCAAATGCTTTTAATCATGCTTTTGAGTTCAATCATGGGAGCAGGTTTTGCTTTACTTGTTTTGCAATTTGTCAGAACTTTAACGACAGACGAAGCTCTCTCAACTATTGTAGGAACAGTTTCAGGTTTTCTTGTTGGGGTTTATATGCCGATTGGTGCTTTGCCTGATTTTGCACAAAAAGTGGTTAAATTAACACCAGCAGCCTACGTATCAGCTGCTTACCGTCAGCTTTTGATTGCAAAAGACGCTGTAAACGCAGATGCCAAGGAATTCTTAGGAATTGGTTTGAAATTAAAAACCTTAACGACCTTGAATCAAGAAATGCTTTTAGTGAGTCTTGTTATCTGTGGCATCATCGTTCTTTTGGCACTTAGCTTGTACCTTGAGCGATTTTCATTGACTAAGAATAAATAAGAGGAGTTAAAGGGTGCATTACCAGTTTGAAGAGGATAGCAGTTTACCAAAAGAGGTTATTGAAGTTTTGGTACGAAGTGGAAAATACGACCAAGCTGTTCAGGATGTCTTGGATTATCTTGCGAAATTTGAGCAGGACAGAGTGGAAATTTTGCCAGTAAAAACGGCTGTTCGTACAGAGTTATTACGCGTGTCAGATTTGATTCTTGTGGATGTTGATGGGACTTCCTTGATTTTGGAGACGACAAAGGGAAGCTTGATTACCACCGAGCGTTTATACAAGTTTCGTGAGCGTCTAGCAAATCCAGACTTTGTTCAGGTCTCAAAGCATGCTCTGATTAATATTAATCATTTAAAATCTTTGGAGAATAGCTTCTCGGGAAATATGTTAGCAATGCTTACAAATGATGTGACGACAAATGTTAGCAGACGTTATTTGTCAGCTTTGGAAAAAGCTTTGGGATTGTGAGGTATGATTGATGACTTTTTTGAAACGAGGGATTGTCTATTTTCTAGTTGGCGTAGGATTTGGAGGTCTTCTTTACTTATTCTTTTTATGGCAAAATAACGTGGCCACTCAGACGACTCAGCAGATTACCTGCGTTGTTTTGGTCAGTGGTTTGATTGGAATTGTCAGTATGATTTTTGAAGTGGACGCTATTCCGATTACTTGGGAAATTCTGATTCACTTTTGCTTAGTTTATGGTTTGAATAGCTGGTTAAATATGTTAATTGGCACCACAACATCCTTTATCTGGTCACTACCATTTTTAGGTGAGTTTGTCCTAACTTATTTGATTATTTGGCTCGTGATTTATATTAGCTTTAATAATCGCGTGAAAAATATTAACCAGAAACTACAAGAAAAAACTAGAAAATAAATTTCAACTTATTATTGTCAGAATTCAGGACCTTTTCTTCTATCTGACAGCTCAAAAGAAAGTCTTTGAAATTAAACAAAAAGTAGAGCTTGACAGTTAGACGGACTTATTATAAAATAGTATGGTATGTTTAGTAACTGATCAAATATAGCCGGCTAAACGAATACGAAAATCTATTAGGAGGTATTCATCGTGAAACGTACTTATCAACCAAGTAAAATCCGTCGTCAACGTAAACACGGATTCCGTCACCGTATGTCAACTAAAAACGGACGTCGCGTGCTTGCAGCTCGTCGTCGTAAAGGACGTAAAGTTTTATCTGCTTAATGATAGACTATCCGCCAGTGCTCGAGTCTGGCGGTCTTTTTTTATTTATCAGAAAGTGAAAGCGAATTCTTTTACTTATCTAACTGAAAATGATAGACTTTAGGTAATTTAAAGATAGGAGGACACTAATATGTCTGACGAAAAAATTAAAGCAAAACTTGACCAAGTTAAAGGTGGTATCAAGCAAGTTGTTGGTAAGGTAACTGAAAATAAAAAACTAGAAGCAGAAGGCATGGTCGAAAAGACAATTGCTAAGGGTAAAGAAGTTGTTGATGATATCAAAGAAGGTACTGAAGGTGCTGTTGATAGCATTAAGAAAGCACTTGATAAGAAAAAATAGTCTTTAAACCACAGTTTCACGTTGAAATTGTGGTTTTTTATAAAAATTTTTTAAGATTTTATGAAAAAACGGTCAAAAATGTAGTATAATATAGATGAAAGCGGTTTTATAAAAATACATGGGATAAAATAAAGGGAGGTTTTTGTCGATGAAGGAAATTAGCATTTATGTCAGAATTATTGATTTGATTTTGCTGGTTTTAGCATTTTTAGATAGTGGTGTGAAAAGTGTCTTGATTTTAGCTGCAGTTATTTTCATTTTATCAGCATTAATGCAAGCTATTATGTCTTATAAACGAGTGAAATTGAGTCACCATATCTAGTAGATGATTTTTCTTTCTTTATTACTAAGAGGTCTTCTTAGAGCTATTTTTTAGCAAAATGGTTCTGAGAAGGCTTTTTTAATTTTCTGCCTTCAGGTCACAAATCTGATATTTTTTGTGGGAATATAATATATTATCTAAAATGAAAGCGCTATACTTAACTCATAACGGTGTAAGGAGGATTTTAAAGAGAAACATTTATCGTGTGACTAGCATTCTTTTCGGAATTATGAAAAAGAAAAAATTGCCCCATTTTTGAAGTAACAGTTACTGAAAAGAAAAAGTGAATTTAACTACGATTGATTAGGCGTTTTCAATCTGTAGTAGAGGAGATTAGTTCTCTTTTTCTGACAGAACTCCTTTTTTAAAAATGATTAAAATTGAGGTATTATTATGTGGAAAAAAGTTAGTTGTTTAATTGTTCTCTTATTGGCTTTCTTTGGTTTTCAACAAGGTGTTGATGCGCAAAGCAAATACCACTATAGTCAAGAACTAAATTACTATAATGGTAATGCCATGGAACTTCGTAATGGTTCTAATGGTGGTATGTTTAACTGTAATTTTGTCCCTGGAAATGTCGGCTTTAATAACGGCTTGATGAGTCTTAAAATTGGCAGTGATGGTCGTGGCGGCTACACTGGGGGTGAATGGCGTAGTAAAGAACGCTTTGGCTATGGTCTTTTCCAAGTAAACATGAAACCTATTAAAAATCCAGGTGTCGTTTCTTCATTCTTTACTTATACTGGACCAAGTGATGGTACAAAATGGGATGAAATCGACATTGAATTTTTAGGGAAAGATACAACAAAAGTTCAATTCAACTACTACACAAGCGGTCAAGGTAATCACGAATACCTTTACAATTTAGGATTTGATGCATCTCAAGGCTTCCATACTTATGGTTTTGATTGGCAAGCTGATCACATTACTTGGTATGTTGATGGAAGAGCTGTTTACACTGCTTACAACAATATTCCTAGCACACCTGGTAAGATTATGATGAACGCTTGGCCTGGAACTCATGAAGTGGATTCTTGGTTGGGTGCTTACAATGGTCGAACTCCTTTGTATGCATATTATGACTGGATTAGCTACGATAAATTTTAATTAAGCTAGACAGTAACCAAATAACAATTTGTTTTTACTTAACTGATTATAACTACACTCCCCAAATAAATCGGTTAAAATCTCTCTCAACAAAATAACTCTTTAAAATTCTTTCTTTTTAAAACGTTAAAGATAAAAGGAGCTGAGCTTGTCTCAGTTCCTTTTTGTGATGAGTAAAATCAGTTGATTGGTGGCTTGATAAGTTTAATAAGCTTGTGTAAAGCAGCTATAAAAGGCGATTTGAAGCAGTAATTGCCTTGGCTGAATAAAATGATGCAATCATTCTTAACAGCTCTTATAGGAGCTGATTTTGCCTTAGAAAAGGGACGCTTTTTAAAATGAAGCCATAAAAAACTGGGAGCAAGTCCCAGCTTTCTTTATAGAGTAAGAGTGATTTGGTTAGTGTCTTGTAAGAGGTCTTCAGGAAGATAGGCTTGGTCAAGCTCTTGTCCGTTTAGGATGAGTTTTGTGAAGCCTGTTTCCTTGTGATTTGGATTTTCCACAGTGATGTGAAGTTCTTTGCCACGGAAAATCTTAGTCATGCTGAAGTTATCCCATTCTTTTGGAATGGCTGGTGAGAGTTTCAATCCGCTTAAGTCAGGTCGAAGTCCCAAGATACCTTCCACACAACCAACCATGACAGTTGATGCTGTACCTGTGAGCCAGTGAACGTGAGAACGTCCGAAGTGTGGGCTAGCAGGACCTTCTGTGAATTGACCATAGCAGTAAGGTTCTAGTTGGCGAATTTCTGCACGGTCATTTTGACCAGCTGGGGCATTTTCCATAAAGTAAGTAAAAGCACGTTGACCTTGTCCGCGTAGGGCTTCAGCTAGGATTAACCAGCCTTGTGATTGTGAGAAGATACCTGCATTTTCTTTTGTCCCTTGGTTGTAGATAACGGCAAGGGCTCCATCGAATGCGTGAGCGTGATATGGTGGGTTCATGAGGATGGCACCATAATCAGTGTTAAGTTGCTCGTAGACATTGTTCATGGCAAGTTCAGCTTGTTCTTTATCAGCAAAGCCACTGATAACAGCCCAGCTTTGAGGGTTAAGCCACATGTTAGCTTCTGGGTCATCAGCTGCCCCGATACGTTCGCCAGCTTCGGTAAAGCCGCGAATGAAGCGGTCATTATCCCAGCAGAGGTCTTGAATTTTTTGTCCCATTTTATCTTGCTCAGAGTCAAGGAAAGCAAGGTAGTCAGTGTCTTCTTTGGCTTTGGCAAATTCGCGCAAGACGCTTAAGGCATAGTAGAATTGCAAAGCAACGAATGATGATTCACCGTTGGCACCGAGACGAAGGCAGTCATTCCAGTCGGCATAAAGTCCAGCAGGCATGCCGTGTGGGCCGAGGTGGTCAAGTGAGAATTGAACAGCGCCTTTTAAGTGTTCGTAAACACTAGCCTCACCTTTATTTGCGAATGGAATCACTTCATCAAGGAAAGCAAGATTTCCTGTTTCAGAGATGTATTTGTAAACTGTTGGGAAGAGCCAGAGAGCATCGTCAGCACGGTAAGCTGGGTGTCCAGTTTCTTGAACGTAAGAAGCGTCATCTGGTGTGTCTTCATGTCCTGGGTTATGAGTGAATTTTACAAGTGGAAGTCCACCACCATTGTCAACTTGAGCTGACAACATGAAGCGAATTTTTTCGGCAGCCATTTCAGGTTTCAAGTGAATGATACCTTGAATATCTTGAACAGTGTCACGGTAACCATAACCGTTACGAAGACCACAGTAAATAAATGATGCTGCGCGTGACCAGATAAAGGTCATGTAACAGTTATAAGCATTCCAAGTGTTAAGCATAGTGTTGAATTCAGGGCTAGGTGTGTTGACTTGTAGGTTAGTCAAGCGGTCTTCCCATTCTTTGCGAAGTTCTTGGATTTCCTCTTCGACGGTTTCTGCAGGGTGTTTGTAATGTTCTAGAATTTCGGCAGCTTCTTGTGATGATTTTTCACCAAGGAGAAAGACAAGGGTTTTGCTTTCTTGAGGTTCAAGAGTGACTTTACTTGAAAGGGCACCACAGGCATTTTCGTTGTAGCTTGTTTGATTGCCGAGGTCTCCTGATGTGACCCCAGCAGGTTTGTCGTAGCCGTTGTAGCCACCTAAGAAACCTTTTTTATCTCCACAATATGAGCTGACGCTAGCACCGCCAAGGCCGAAGAAACGTTCGGTAACGTTCTTTTCGTCAACTTGTTCGCTGTCATCAAGGGTATCAAGATTTCCGTGGATTTGTTGGATGATGCGGTTATCTTGGAAAAGTGTGCGTGTGATGAAAAGTGAATATTGTAGGTTAACTTGGTCTTGTTCGTAGTTGCTGTGGTTGGTAAATTCAGCGTAACCTGTTAGTGTTAAATGACGAGTTTGTTCAGAGCGGTTAGTAACGGTAATTGCCCAAACTTCATAGCTTTTATCTTTTGGCACATAGTAGCTGGCTTTTGAATGAATGCCTGAGTAATCAGCAATCATTTTAGTGTAGCCCATGCCGTGGTGGCATTCGCTGTGGTAGTCTTTAAGGTCTTTACCAACAGGTTGCCATGAGGCAGACCAGAAGTCTTTGGTATCATCGTCTCGAAGATAGATGTAGCGACCTGGTTGGTCAAAGTTATTGAAGACGTAGCGTAAAATACGTCCATTGGCTCCTGATTTAGCAAAGCTGTAACCGCCAGCGTTATTTGAGATAATAGCACCATATTCTGGTGACCCAAGGTAGTTAACCCAAGGTTTTGGTGTGTTTGGGTGGTCGATGACATATTCGCGATTAGCGTCATCAAAATAACCGTATTTCATGAGTGAATCCTTTCTTTTTCTTAATCTAGTGTAATGACAATTTCATGAACCTCGTCGTTTAGGTTAGCAAGGTCAGCTTTTGTGATAAAGGCAAATGCATCATCCGTAATATCGATTTCTTGGTTATCACAAGTAGCTTTTTTGATAATGTATTTTCCAAAATCTTTTTGATTTGGATTATCGTAGTGAATTTGGAAGGTTTTATCAGCAAATTGAGTTGTGATACTTGCACGTCCATTTTCGTCAAATTGTTCTGCAAGAAGTTTTGGATAAAGGACAAGGTCACCAGCTTTACCATGAACACCAAAGGCTTCAGTAACCATTGTCAACATGTACCAGCTTGCTGCGCCAGTTAGGTAGTGATAAACTCCTCGACCATCTGCACGGAAGTATTCAGGAATACCTGGATAGATACGGCTAGTTTCAAAGTTTAGAGCTGTGTCAGACAGTGTCTTAAGAGCTTTCCAACCTTCTTTGGCAAAACCACGACGGTAAAGTGCATTAGCATACATAACAGTCATGTGAGAGAAGACGGCACCGTTTTCTTTTTCACCGTAAGCAAAACCAAACATACGTCCAAGGTCTGTTTTGATTTCTTTGAAATCTGTATTGAGGCGGTAGCCACCGATTTCTGGGCGGTAGAGATAGTGGTCAGCGCTAGCAGTGATTTTACGGATTTGTTCATCTGTAGCGACATAGTTCATGATAGGGAAGACTTGTCCAGTCAACATCATGTGCATACGGTCATTGTAGAATCCGTCCGTTGGTTTGCTGCTGTTGTCATAGTAGCTATTGTAGCAACCTTCTTGGTCGTTAAAGTCAAGCCATTCTTGTTGTTGAAGGTGTTGACGTAACCAAGCCGCTTTTTGAATAAGGTTGAGAGCAAGCTCAGACAATGAAATTCTGATTTTACGTCCTTTGACATTGTGAAGACATTGGTTAGTGTAAGCATCAAGAATTTGGTGTTTGCGTTCGATATTATCGTAGATGTCAGAATCTTTTTTGAGCAAGAGCCCGATTTCTTCAAGAATTTCGACAGATTCTGTATTTGTTTCGCTTTCTAGGAGACGAATAAGGCTTGCTAATTCCATCAAGTTACCAGAGTAAGCAGCGGTAAAGGCAACACTTTCACCATTTTCATCTGCCATATCAAGGGCGTCATTCCAGTCAGCACCGCGAAGACGGTAGATATTGTGCTCACCAACTTCATAGAATCCAGTCAAATGTTGGATTAACAAGTGTTCTAGGATGCTACCAGTGTAGATTGCATCAGTAGAAGTACGCTGTTCATTGCCGTAGGCATCGTTCCAGTCTTGGTCGATTTCAGTACCACGTTTGACGTGTGGGTCTTTAAAGTAAGAAACTTCTTTAGTTAAGATATCGATATCACCAGTTTGGTCAATATAAAGTTTTGTTGTCATCAAAGGCCAAAGCGCGTGGTCCATCCAAACACGAGTGATACCGTTACGGTCAGCAAGGAAGTTACCATCACCTTCACCAATGATTGTAGCGTTGGTACCATCAAGACGAACCCCTTTGTAGTTGTTGACAATCATATCACCAACTGTTTTTGGTTCCATTAAAAGTAGTGACAAGCAGTCTTGCCAAAGGTCACGCCAACCGCGTCCGCCACGTCCATAGTCATGGTGTGGAAGGAATGAGCAACCAAAGAGACGACGTAGGAATGGTTGGAAACAAACCCATTTCATATAACCATCGAAGTCGCTGTCGCCAGTTTTGAAATCAACCCCAACTTTTTCTTGCCAGTAATCTTTTGTTTCTTGCAATGTTTTTTCGACAGTTGCAAGATTTTTATATTTTTGAGCCACTTCTTGGATGTGCTCTTGGTTTTCGTTGATTCCCATTAATAGGATGAAAGTTTTACGTTGACCAGCAGCTAAGGTGAATGGTTCAAATTTGAAAGCACCCATGGCTTCGCGTCCATCGATGCGACTCTCGCTTGCTACGCCGTTAGTTTCTTTATAAACGGCAGCTGGATGAGTAAATGTTCCACCTTCACCGATAAACATTTCTACGGTTGGATAGAATGTTTCAGGTGTTTTTTCCTTGTCATCAAAGCCAAGCACGTAATAAATTTGGTGGTTGAGTTGGTGACCGCGTTCATCAAATGACATGGTTGGGCAAACCAAGACACCTTCATCAGTTGTTTTAATACGGTGAAGCATAGATGTTACATTTCGGTGGTCACGGATATTATCAGCACTGCGACCAAAAATTGGAACAGCTCCATAAGCTGTTAAAGTTTGGTCAGTATCAGATAGGTTTTCAAGTGTTACGAGCATGACTTCAACATTTTCATCTCGTGGAACAAATGATGTAATTGTAGATTTTAAAGGTAGGTCAGCTGATTGACGTTCAATAGTGTGCCACATAAAACCAGCTTCTACAGTATTTTTTTCTTCTTTATCTGAGAAACGAAGAGCTTCTTGTTTAGCAGAAGCGCCTGTTGCAGAATAAACATTTCCTTTGTTGTCACGAACCCAGAAATTTCGAGTTGAACGATTGTTGTGGAGGTTATCCACACTAACAGGTTCTAATAGGAAAGTTTCTTGATTGATTTTTGAATCGCCACCCAAGTTAGGAGTGACTGCACTTTTTAGTCCAACTTCTGATGCAAGTGGAAAGTACAAAGAACTGATATTTTCTGCTTGGGAAAGTTTGAAATCTCCCTTGTTATTAGTAAATGTTAATGGCTTCATAGTTATCTCCTTTATCTTCTGCCCCATATTTTAGTCGAAATTGGCTTTTGAGAAAATAAAAAAGAAGAGAAAAATATCATAATTATGATATTAACTCAAGAAGTGTCATTTTTTTTACATATGGCGCTTTATTAGGGAAGTAGGTGATATAAAGTTAGAAAATCACCTCTAATGCTTGGTATTATAGGAAAAACGCCACTTTTATTGAAAGGGTTTACCTATTAAAAAGATTAGAAAAACATAATTTTTTGTAAAAAAAATTTTCAAACAAGGTCATAAAACTGATATTTTTTAAAATATTATAATATAACACTTCTCGGAATCGCGTTATAATGCAGTTACAAAAAACATGAGGGGAAACCTCAAAAAGGAGAAGGATTATGAACAAAAAAGTAAGCGCTTTTATAGCGATTGCTCTTGCAGCAGGGACAATGGTTGGTTGCTCTTCTAAATCAAGCACATCAGCTTCAGGTGCAGAAGGCAAAGTTATCAACATCTACTCTTGGAATGATGAATTCCGTCAACGTGTGGAAGCTGTTTATCCAGAAGTTAAATCAACTTCTAAAGATGGAACAGTTACTAAACTAAAAGACGGTAGTGAAATCCACTGGATTATCAATCCAAACCAAGATGGTGTTTACCAACAAAAATTGGATGAAGCGCTTGAAAAACAAGACTCAGCTTCTGCTGATGACAAGGTTGATATCTTCTTGTCAGAAACTGACTACGTTACAAAATACACTTCTAAGAAAGCAAACGTTGCAATGCCTTTGAAAGACTTAGGAATCAATCCTAAGAAAGATTTGGCTGACCAATATGATTTCACTAAAGAAACAGCTTCTGATGAAGATGGTGTTCAACGCGGTTCAACTTGGCAAACATGTCCAGGTGTTCTAATCTATCGTCGTGATATTGCAAAAGATGTCTTTGGTACTGATGACCCAACAGCAGTTGGTGAAAAAGTTAAAGACTGGGATACTATGAAAGCAACATCACAAGAACTTCTTAATAAAGGTTACTACACATTTGCATCATATGCTGATACATTCCGTTTGTACGGTAACAGCATTTCTAAACCTTGGGTTGAAAAAGGTTCAACAACTGTACGTGTAGACCCTCAAATCATGAACTGGGTTAAAGATTCTAAAGAATGGCTTGATGCTGGTTACTTCAATAAAACAGTTAAAGGTCAATGGACAGATGACTGGAACAAAGCTATGGGTTCACAATCTAAAGTCTTTGCATTCTTGTTCCCAGCTTGGGGTATTGACTTTACTTTGAAATCTAACTGGGATGGTGCTGATGGAGAATGGGCAGTTACTAATCCACCACAAGAATACAACTGGGGTGGTTCATACATCCACGGTGCCGAAGGTACTGATAACCCTAAACATGTTAAAGAAATCATCAAAGCTTTGACAGCTGATAAAGATAACCTTTTGAAGATTTCTAAAGATTACCAAGACTTCACAAATACTAAATCTGGTATGGAAGCAGCAGCTAAAGATGATAGCTTCAAATCAGACTTCCTTGGTGGTGAAAATGCTTATTCATACTACGCACCAGTTGCAGAAAACATTAAGATTGCACCATTGTCATCATATGACCAAGGTTGTGTTGAATTGATTCAAAATGCCTTTAATGATTACCTACAAGGTAAAGTAAGCTACAACAAAGCTAAATCAAACTTTGAAACAGCCATTAAAGAACGTTATCCAGAAATTACAGATGTTAAATGGCCAGACTAAAAGTAGCTTAATCGTCCTAGACTTAAGTACTATTTGAAAAATTGAGGCGTTTAATTGGGATTTTAGAATTTTGGTAGACCTTGCGGGGGCGAGTTAGAAAATCGATTCCAGATGGAAGGTATTCTGACTTGCTCCTCGTATTTTGGAGGAGTGATAAAGATGAAAAAAAGACGTAAGCGTATAGATTATGGGAAATGGGGATATATTTTCATCCTTCCCTTCTTCCTAATTTTCTTCATTTTCTCTTTTATACCTTTGGTGGACACCATTCGGTATAGTTTCTTTGAATATTATCGTTCAGGGATGACAGAGATTGGGCCTAATTTTGTTGGGCTAAAAAACTACGTAAGCTTACTGCATTCAGATATGTTGAAATATGCGGCAAATACCATGATTATGTGGTTGATTGGTTTTATTCCACAGATTGTTATTGCCTTGCTACTTGCCAACTGGTTTGTTGATGCAAGACTTAAAATTCGTGGTCGACAATTCTTTAAAGTTGTCATTTACTTGCCAAACTTGATTATGGCGTCAGCCTTTGCCATGTTATTCTTCACACTCTTTTCAACAAATGGTCCTATCAATTCTATCTTGGAATCACTTGGTTGGATTAAAGAACCGATTGATTTCATGGGTTCTGCTCTTGGAACACGTTCATTGGTTGGTGTGATGAACTTCTTGATGTGGTTTGGTAATACCACAATCATGTTGATGGCAGCTATCATGGGAATTAGCCCAGATATTTTTGAAGCAGCTGAAATCGATGGTTGTAACAGTCGTCAACGTTTCTTCTATATCACTTTACCAATGATTCGACCTATTTTAGCTTATACTTTGATTACGTCAATTATTGGTGGTTTGCAAATGTTCGATGTTCCACAAATTTTGACAAATGGTCAAGGTTCTCCAGACCGTACATCAACAACCTTGATTATGTTCTTGAACAATCACTTGAAGAGCAAGAACTATGGTATGGCCGGTGCACTATCAGTTTACCTCTTTGTGGTTAGTGCGATTCTTTGTTGGTTCGTTTATCGTATGACTAACAACGAACTTAAAACAACCAAACACCAATTGAAACACAAAGGTAGAAAGGCGAAATAATGTCAACAAAAGCAAAAAATAGATTACGTGTTATTGTGGCGCATTTTGTGTTAATTACCTTATCATTCATGTGCCTATTCTTCTTTTATATCTTGATTATTAATGCGACACACTCACATGCTGAGTTGCAAAAAGGTTTCTCAGCACTACCTGGTGGTTCTTTATTTGATAACCTGAGCAAGGTAGCTAATGATGGTAGCTTCCCGATGTTTCATGGGATTTTGAACAGCTTGATTATTTCAGGTTTGACAGCTGCTATCTGTACTTATTTCTCAGCTTTGACAGCTTATGGTCTGTATGTTTATGACTTTAAGTTGAAAAAAGTTGCCTTTACGTTCATTTTGGCGATTTTGGTTATGCCAACACAAGTCACTTCAATGGGGTTCTTGCGTTTAATCACTAATATGGGAATGTACGATAGCTGGCTTCCTTTGATTATCCCATCAGTTGCTTCACCGGCGGTATTTTATTTCATGTATAGTTACTTGGAATCATCATTACCACTTTCATTGGTAGAAGCGGCTCGTATTGATGGGTCAAATGAATTTAGAACGTTTAATACAATCGTGCTTCCAATTATGAAACCTGCTATCGCGGTTCAAGCAATCTTTACTTTCGTTGGTTCTTGGAATAACTACTTCATTCCAGCCTTGGTTATCCAAACGAAGAGCAAGATGACTGTGCCAATTTTGATTGCAACATTGCGTGGTGCAGACTACATGAACTTTGATATGGGTAAAATCTACACAATGATTTTGGTGGCTATTGTGCCAATTATTATCGTTTATCTTTTCCTTTCAAAATACATTATTGCCGGTGTGACACTCGGTGGTGTTAAGGAATAGACTTTAAGAGAAAAAGGAGATTTCATGACTAAGAAAGATGTAGTAAAGTACATTTGCTACGCAACTACTTTATGTAGTTTACAAGTTGGAGCTGGTTTAGTATCAGCAGATGAAGTGGGCAATGTTTCAACACTTGATAATGTTCCTGCCCTTACGAATACACAAACCACAAATACTAATGACCTTACTAGTGAAACAGTAAATACCTCTACAACTGATGACAATACTACTCAGTCAGTGCTTGACTCATCAACTCAAGAAGTGACAAATCAGGTAGAAACTTCTGATACTAGTGTGCAAAATCAGGAAAACTTAAGCTTGACGTCTACAAATGACCAAGTTAATCTCACAACAACTACCGAAGATACTAGTCAAACAGGAACTCAAGCTGCACACACAGGCGATTATCATGAAGATTTTAATGCTTATGATGATATGACAATGGAGCGTTCTGACTGGTTCAATGGGAATCCATTTGATTGTCGTTGGGTACCAAAAAATACCGTTGTTAACGATGGCACATTGACCTTGACCATTGATCAAAATACAACGGATGAGTACCGTTATAATGGAGCTGAGTGGCGTACACGCGAGTTCTTTGGTTATGGTATGTATTCTGTTCGTATGCAGCCAATTAGCAATCCAGGTGTTGTGTCATCATTCTTCACTTATACTGGACCAAGCGATAACAATCCTTGGGATGAAATCGATATTGAATTTCTCGGAAAAGATACAACAAAAGTCCAATTCAACTATTACACTAATGGTGTTGGTGGGCATGAATTCCTTTATGATTTAGGTTTTGATGCGTCTGAAGCTTATCATGAATATGGCTTTGATTGGCAAGCAGACCATATTACTTGGTATGTTGACGGTGTTGCAGTCTACACAGCAACTGAAAATCTCCCAGTGACACCAGGAAAAATTATGATGAATGCTTGGCCAGGAATTGGTGTTGACGATTGGTTGGCACCATATGACGGTCAAACACCGCTTATCGCTTGTTATGATTGGATTTCATATAGTGACCAAGTTGCACAAAATCAAGATAATACGAGATCTAGATCTAAATCAAATACGGCATCTAAGTCTAGAGCAACAGGTGATGTTACAGGGAATACTTCAACTACTACCAAAGGAACTGAAAGTATAACACCAACTAAAAACTCAACTGCCTCTAAGAGTGAAAAACAAACTTTGGTTTTGGACAATCACTCAAAAGGCTCTACCAAAGAAAAACAAGCAGCTAGCCCTGTGATTAAGACTGTCGCTTATTCATCAGTAGCGTCAGCTCAAACAGCGGCTGCAAAAACTGTAACTCAATCAGTAGCAAAAGCAAATCTTGAAGGAAATGCGTTTACAGCTCTACCAAAGACTAACCAAGGTCCAAGTAAATTATTGACGATTTTAGGAGTCTTTGTAGCACTTTTTGGTTTCTTAGCGATGCCTTTTAAAAAGGGAAAACTATAATATCAAGAAAGCGTGAATGGTAAGAACATGAAGATAAACGAACAAGCACATTTTAAGACAAGCTTTGACAGCTATGATGCCTCATACATGGAATTACGCACAGGCGCAAATGGTGATATGTTTGATTGTATCTGGCAGCCTGACAATGTGAATTTTGATGGTGACGGTTTAATCTTAAAAATCGATCGTGATGCTGATGGCTACACTGGCGGTGAGTGGCGCACGAGAGAGTATTTCCATTATGGCCTTTATCAAGTTCGCATGAAAGCTATTAAAAATACTGGTGTTGTAACATCATTTTTCACCTACACTGGACCAACAGACGGAACAAAATGGGATGAAATTGACATTGAGTTTCTTGGTAAAGATACGACAAAAGTTCAATTCAACTATTTTACAGATGGTGTTGGCAATCATGAATACCTTTATGACCTAGGGTTTGATGCGTCAGAAGAATGGCATACTTACGGTTTTGAATGGCGAAAAGACCACATCACTTGGTATGTGGATGGTAAAGCGGTTCATACAGTGACTGAAAATCTACCAAGCACGCCAGGTAAAATCATGATGAATGTTTGGCCAGGAATTGGTGTTGATGATTGGCTTGATCCATATGATGGCAAAACACCTTTGTATGGATATTATGACTGGATTAGCTATGATAAATAATCTTCTTTATATCTAAGAGTTACGTTTAATAAAGTCTCCGATGGAGACTTTATTTTGTCTCACTTCCATTTTTCCACTTTATTTTTATCAAATCTGCAAGAATATGGTAAAATGAAAAGAAAATGGTAATCGTTTACAAAAAGGGGATTGGAAATGAATTATAAGGATGAATGGAGACTTTTAGCGATTAGTGATAATTTGGATGATGTGGAACATCGTCCCTTGACTGAAGAATTTTTGTTCTATCAAGCGGTAGCTACGGGAGATGTTGAAGCGGTCCGCAAAAATTGTGAACAAGAACGTTTTGTCTCAGAAGATGGTGTGGGAACTTTGTCACGTAATCCCATTACCAATTTGAAATATCACTTTGTCATTACGACAGCTATGATTACACGCATGTGTGGTCAAAATGGTATGGAATTAGAACAAGCTTTTAGACTGAGTGACTTTTATATTCAAAAATTAGATGACCTTCACACGGCACAAGAAGTTCAAAATTTGCACGACGAGATGGTTATTGATTACACAGGACGCATGCGACGTGAAATTCAAAAAGATGTCATTTCAAAACACGTTTCAGATTGTAAGGATTATATCTATTGCCACGTGAAAGAACGCATTACGGTTGAACAGTTAGCCAGCGAATTTGGCATTTCGGCAAGCTATTTATCACGCTTATTCAAAAAAGAAGTTGGCGTGTCCGTAAGCACTTATGTTAAAAATAAAAAAATAGAAGTTGCAAAAGACTTATTGAAATTCAGTGATTATTCAATGATTGAAATTGCGAATCATTTATCATTTTCATCACAAAGTCACTTTATTCAACAGTTTAAAGAAGTTGTTGGCATTACGCCGAAAAAATATCGTGACACGCATCACAACGTTAAGTGGAATGAAAAGATTTGGTCAGAAGGTGACAAGGCTAATAGTTCTTCTGAAGCTATGTAATACACACAAACATAGTATGTGATTGAAAATGTAGAGTCTGAGGCATTTGCCCCAGGCTCTTATTTTTTGTCAAACTTACAGCTCTGTAAGGACATTTTTTTAGATTGGGTATAAACTAGAATTAAAGAAATTGCCACATTTTTGCCATAAATTTTCATCAGTTTACACGGACTTTCTGGGAGAGGCTTACTTATAATGGTTTGGTATAAGTCCATGTGAGGCTGATATATTTTTAAACAGGCAATCTTAAAAATTAAGAAAATTTCAAGGTTAATTCAATTTTGGCGTTTTATACTAGATTTTGAGTAAAAAGGGAGGAGAGCCAGTTGAGAATTTTAGTGGTCGAGGATGAGAAAGGAATCGCGGAAGCTATTCAAGCCATTCTTGAAAATCACCGTTATGAAGTGGATTTAGTTTTTGATGGTGAGTCTGCACTGGATTATATATTAACGGGACTTTATGATTTGGTTCTTTTGGATATTATGTTGCCAAAACTTGATGGTGTCAGTGTTTTGAAGCGCGTGCGCCAAATGGGAATGGAAGTTCCTATCATTTTTTTGACAGCCAAATCTCAGTTAGAAGACCGTGTTTTGGGACTTGATTTGGGTGCTGATGATTACATGACTAAGCCTTTTGAGGCAGAAGAATTATTGGCACGGATTCGTTTGCGGACACGTCAATCGTCTATTACGCAAGTGAATCATCTCAAGTTTGGCAATTTGATTTTGAATCTGGACACGAGAGAATTAAGCGTGGCAGAGCGTGAAGTTAAGTTGTCTAATAAAGAGTTTCTTTTGATGGAAACTTTCTTGCGAAATTCCAAGAAGATTATCCCCAAAAATCAATTAATTTTGAAGGTCTGGGGACCTTTAGATGAATCCGATTATAATCAACTGGAAGTCTTTATCTCCTTTTTACGTAAGAAACTTCGTTTCTTGGCAGCCAGTGCTGTTATTAAAACAACCAAAGGCGTTGGTTACTCACTAGAAGATGGAGAGAAAGAAGGCTCATCATGAAGAATCTTCGGCTAAAATTTGTCTTGATTACGATGTCCATGTTAACCGCCATGGTTTTGGTGTTATTGGTCATTAGTGAACGTTATGACAAATATTGGGATGAGTATGATACTTATCGGATTGTTAAATTGGTGGCTGCTAATGGTTACGTCAAAGAAAATACTGACGAAGCGATTGCTTTTGTTACCATTGATGAAAATGACAAACCAGATATTCAAGTTAACAACACTTTTTTAACCAATAAAGAGGTTAAAGAAGTTAGTAAAGATTTATTAAACAGAGGGAAAAAGAGCTGGAAATGGCATGATTACATCTATTCTTTGAAGGAAAAGAAAGATGGAACTTGGCAACTTGTCTTTATTGATTTTTCAAGCTATTCAGCTTCCTATGCTCAAGTTTTTCTGGTTACTGTTTATGTTATTTTTGGTCTTCTTTTGCTTACGGGAGTTAGTATCTACCTATCACGTTTTATCGTTCAACCAGCACAAGCTGCGATTGATCGCGAAAAACAATTTGTTTCTGATGCTAGTCATGAGTTGAAGACACCGATTGCTTCTATTCGTGCCAATGCTCAAGTACTGCAAAATCAAATTGCTCCTAACCGTTATTTGAATCACATTCTTTCAGAAACCAAACGCATGGAACATTTGATTCAAGAGTTGCTTGGTTTGTCTAAGCTTGATGACAAAGATGGTAGAGAACATTTTGAAAAAGTTAATTTATCAAGTATCTGCCAAGAAATGATTCTAAGTTACGAAAGTCTAGCCTATGAAGAGGGCAAATTAATCGAAGATCAAATCGCTGAAAATATTGAAATTCTTGGTCAAGAATCTCAGTTGAAGCAGTTGGTTACCATTCTTTTGGATAATGCTATTAAGCATTCCTTGGACAATGGAAAGATTACCGTAGAGTTGCTACAAGAAAAGAAAACAGCACTTTTACGAGTGTCAAATCCTAGTCTGGTTTATCCAGATGAGGTTTTGAAAAATCTTTTTGAACGTTTCTATCAAGCAGAAGATTCCCGCAATAGCAGCTCAAGTTTTGGTTTAGGTTTGGCGATTGCCAAAGCTATTGTAGAAAAACATAAAGGCAGTATCACTGTCAGTCAAGCCGATAGCCAGTTAACATTTGAAGTACAACTACCACTTAAATAAGGAGTTTAAATGAAAGATACCACTCGATTTGTATTAAAAACCTTGTTTTATTTTGTGATTTTTATGGTTTTAATTTATTTTTTCAGTTATCTTGGTCGTGGTCAAGGTAATTTCATCTACAATGAGTTTTAGAAAGGTAAACGGTTCATGTTACACGATATGATTGAGAGAATTGAGCATTTTGCTCAGACACAAGGAGATTTCCCTGTCTATAATGTCTTAGGAGATGTTCACACTTATCGCGATTTAAAGGAAAATTCGGATTCGCTTGCAGCTTATATTGATTTTTTGAAGCTGGAAGAAAAATCACCAGTTCTTGTTTTTGGAGGACAAGAGTATGACATGTTGGCTACTTTTGTGGCATTAACAAAATCTGGACATGCTTATATTCCAGTTGACCAACATTCAGCTCTTGAACGTATTGAAGCGATTTTAGAAGTGGCAGAGCCAAGTTTGATTATTGCTGTAGGTGACTTTCCTTTGGAAATAACAAATATTCCAATGA
Organism: Streptococcus sp. KCJ4932; assembly: GCF_004352745.1. Taxonomy (NCBI): domain Bacteria; kingdom Bacillati; phylum Bacillota; class Bacilli; order Lactobacillales; family Streptococcaceae; genus Streptococcus; species Streptococcus sp. KCJ4932. The sequence goes on from NZ_SJWW01000008.1 coordinate 67,117, forward strand.
TTACGCTTGACCAATTACAAACGATTTTTGCTCAAAAAACGGACTATCAATTGACTCACTCTGTTAAAGGTGATGACAATTATTATATTATCTTTACATCTGGGACAACAGGAAAACCAAAAGGGGTGCAAATCTCACACGACAATCTCCTTAGCTTTACTAATTGGATGATTTCTGACAAGGAATTTTCAGTGCCAGAGCGTCCACAAATGTTGGCACAGCCGCCGTATTCATTTGATTTGTCAGTTATGTATTGGGCACCAACCTTAGCACTTGGAGGGACACTTTTTGCACTTCCAAAAGAATTAACAACTGACTTCAAACGACTCTTTACAACCATTAATGAATTGCCGATTGGCGTTTGGACATCAACACCATCATTTGCTGATATGGCTATGTTGTCAAATGACTTTAATCAAGAAACATTGCCACATCTGACACATTTTTATTTCGACGGTGAAGAGTTGACGGTGAAAACAGCTCAAAAATTGCGTAGCCGTTTCCCTAAAGCACGCATTGTTAATGCTTATGGTCCAACAGAAGCTACAGTTGCGCTTTCTGCGGTAGCTATCACAGATGAGATGTTGGAAACATGTAAACGTCTGCCGATTGGATATACTAAAGAAGATTCACCAACCTTTGTTATTGATGAAAATGGCAAAGCTTTGCCAAATGGCGAGCAAGGTGAAATCATTGTCTCTGGTCCTGCCGTGTCAAAAGGGTATCTCAATAATCCAGAACGCACACAAGCTGCTTTCTTTGAATTTGAAGGCTTGCCAGCTTATCACACTGGAGATTTGGGTGTGATGACTGACCAAGGCATGCTTCTTTACGGCGGACGCATGGACTTCCAAATCAAATTCAACGGTTACCGTATCGAGCTTGAGGAAGTTTCACAAAATCTTAACAAATCAGAATACATCAAGTCAGCTGTCGCTGTTCCGCGTTACAACAAAGACCACAAGGTACAAAATCTCCTAGCTTATGTGGTGCTAAAAGAAGGTGTCGCAGAACAATTTGAGCGTCAATTGGACATTACTAAAGCGATTAAGGAAGACTTGAAAGACATCATGATGGATTATATGATGCCTTCTAAGTTCCTTTATCGTGACAGCTTGCCGCTTACACCAAATGGTAAAATCGATATCAAAGGCTTGATGAACGAGGTAAATAGCCGATGATAGCATTTCTTCATCAGTTGCCACACTTAGAGGCTTACGGCAATCCGCAGTATTTTCTTTACCTGATTGTGGCTGTCTTACCTATTTTTATCGGATTATTTTTCAAAAAACGATTTCCTGTTTATGAAGCTTTGGTTAGCTTAGCTTTCATTATTTTGATGCTGACAGGGAAAAATCTTTATCAGATTGTTTCTCTTTTAGCTTACGTGGTTTGGCAAATTTTTCTGGTCTTTTCTTACAAGACTTATCGAAAAAATCATAATAACAAATGGATTTTTTACCTTAGTGTTTTTCTAGCTATTTTACCTTTGGCTTGGACTAAGGTTACCCCATTAATGACTATCGATAATCATCAATCGCTCTTTGGATTTTTAGGGATTTCTTACCTGACTTTCCGTGCGGTTGGCACAATTATGGAAATGCGAGATGGTGTCTTAAAAGAGTTTAGTTTGTGGCAATTTTTGCGTTTCCTTCTCTTTATGCCAACTTTTTCAAGTGGACCAATTGATCGCTTCAATCGCTTTGATGAGTATTATAAAAATATTCCTGAAAAAGATGAACTGCTTGATATGCTTGAAGAGAGTGTTCGTTATTTAATGCTGGGATTCCTTTATAAGTTTATTCTAGCTTACATCTTTGGAACACTGCTTATGGCGCCACTAAAAGAAGAAGCCCTGGAAATGGGCGGAGTCTTTAATATTGCTACGCTAGGTGTTATGTACACCTATGGTTTTGATTTATTCTTTGACTTTGCGGGTTATAGCATGTTTGCGCTAGCTATTTCAAATCTTATGGGAATTAAAAGCCCAGTTAACTTTAATCAGCCTTTTAAATCACGCGATTTGAAAGAGTTTTGGAATCGTTGGCACATGAGTTTATCTTTTTGGTTCCGTGATTTTGTTTTCATGCGTTTGGTTAAGGTCTTGGTTAAGCACAAAGTCTTTAAAAATCGCAATGTCACATCAAGCGTCGCTTATATTATTAACATGTTAATCATGGGATTTTGGCATGGCTTAACATGGTATTATATCGCTTATGGACTATTTCATGGTGTAGGTCTTGTGATTAATGATGCTTGGGTTCGTAAGAAGAAAAAAATCAATCGTGAGCGCAAAAAACAAGGACTCTCACCTTTGCCTGACAACAAATGGACACAAGGTCTTGGTATTTTCATCACCTTTAATGTTGTGATGTTATCATTCTTACTATTTTCAGGTTTCTTGGATCAATTATGGTTCCCACAACCACCTGTAAAATAATAACAATTCATTATTGTAAAGGAGTTTAGCAAATGGATATTAAATCAGATGTATTAGCAATTATTGATGATCTTTTTATGGAAGATGTTTCAGATATGATGGATGAAGATTTGTTCGATGCGGGTGTACTTGATAGCATGGGAACTGTCGAATTAATCGTTGAATTGGAAAGTCATTTTGATATTGATATTCCAATTTCAGAATTTGGACGTGATGATTGGAATACCGCTAATAAAATCATTGCTGGAATAGAGGAACTTCGCAATGCTTAAACGCCTTTGGCAAATTTTAGGACCAGTTATTTGTGCCTTTTTGCTAGTTGTCATTAGTCTGGGTAGTGTCTCGCTTTCCAATAAATCGCACTCCCTAAAAGTTGAAAAGAAAGATGCTGTTTCCTTAAGTAAAACAGGTTTTAAGAGTAAGTACAAAAAAGTACGTGCCTTAACAGATCCAAAGCACCGTTTCGTTCCCTTCTTTGGTTCAAGTGAGTGGCTGCGCTTTGACAAAATGCACCCATCGGTCATTGCTGAGGCTTACAATCGTTCTTACACGCCGTATTTGCTTGGGCAAAGAGGTTCTGCCTCATTGACGCATTTTTATGGCATCCAACAAATCAATAATGAGTTAAAAAATAAACAAGCCGTTTATTTCATTTCTCCTCAGTGGTTTACGGCTAAGGGTGCCAATGCTGCCGCGTTTCAAACTTATTTTAGCAGTGGACAAGCCATTGATTTCTTGCAAAATCAAAAGGGGACAGCTTATGACCGCTACGCTGCTAGACGTTTCTTGAAACTCTATCCAGATTCTTCTCACAAGGAAATGATGGAAAAAGTAGCTGATGGCAAAAAACTATCGACAGCTGATAAACGAAAACTCAAAACTCAAAGTGTCGTTTACCAGAAAGAAGATGCCTTTTTCAGTCGTGTTTCTCTTATCGACCATTATGATGGCAAGGTTGTCTCTCAAGCTAAAAAGTTACCAGATGCCTTTTCATATCAACATCTAGGGAAATTGGCAACAGCTGATGGTAAAAAAGCAAGTAGTGGTAATATCTTTGGAATCGACAACGGTTTTTATGATATTCGTATCAAACCGAGATTGAAAGATTTAAAAAATTCTCAACGTAAATTTAACTACTTAAAATCTCCAGAATACAACGATTTGCAGTTGGTATTGAATCAATTTGCCGAAAATAATACTAATGTTCTTTTTGTGATTCCTCCAGTTAATAGCAAATGGTCTGATTATACTGGACTTAACGAAGACATGTACCAAAAAGCTGTTGTCAAGATTAAATATCAATTGCAAAGCCAAGGTTTTAAAAATATTGCAGATTTCTCAAGAGACGGTGACAAAGCTTACTTTATGCAAGATACCATCCACATGGGCTGGAATGGCTGGGTCGCAATGGACAAAGCTGTTAACCCATTCTTGAACAAAAAACAAAGCAAGCCAAACTACCAAATCAACGACCAATTTCTAAGCAAAAAATGGGCTAAATACACTAAAGAGCCCGATTCATTCTATTAAAAATTCAACATGAAAAAAATCAACCCAAATTCGGGTTGATTTTTTGCTTTTTTTACGATACTTTTTCAATCAAGTCAATCAATTTTTTAGTTTCTTCTGACAAGACAGCGTGTTTTGAGTGGGCGTAGCTGACGTAAAATGTAATGCTATCTTCTTTGACTAAAGGGATTTTGACCAGTTGATCAGAATCGCTAGTTAGAGCAATGTCAGATAGAAGTGAGATGCCCATATTTTCAGCGACCATTTGTTTAATGACTGACACATCATCGATTTTGAAGAGGACAGATGCTTTGTCGTGATAGCGATGATTTAACTGATTAAAGGCTGTTAGATGAATATTGTGTTCATCCAGCAGAATAAATTTCTCATAGAGAATTTCTTGAAATGATAATTCTTTTTTATTTGCCAGTGGGTGATTTTTAGAAAGAACAACATAAAAATCTTTGGTAAAAAGCTGACGAATGACTAGCTGATCGTTTTTTAAAGGCGTTAGCGAGCCCAGTAAACTAAAGTCAATTTGCCCATCAAGCAGTTTCATCATGAGGCTTCGTGAGCCACCTCGGATAGCTTTAACTTGAGAGAAGGGCTCGAGATTCTCATTTTGCTCCAGCAATTCAGTCAAAATATAGTTGCAGATAATCGGCGGAAAACCTACGGTCATCATAGGATTTAGTGATTGATGGACCTCGTTAACTGCCGTTTTGATTTGTAGCAAGACATCCTCCACGTGACTTTGGAAAATATCACCTTGTAAGGTTAATTCAGCAGTACGGTGCGAAGGATCTTTGATGACCAAGTCACAGTCCAATTCCTTTTCCAAACGCTTGATAGCGTAAGAAATTGTTGGCTGGCTGACTTTGAAATGCTGCGCTGTCCCAGTGTAGGATTTTGATTTGGCTAACTGGTAAAAATATTCTAAATCACGTAAATTCATGCCTACCTCCTTGACTTATTTTACCATAAACTTTTTGATTCTACTTATAAATAATTTTTATTAAAACTGCTGGGTTTGACTATAAGAAGCTTGGCAGTTTATAATGACCCGCATAAGATCTTTCTACATATTTAATAGCTTATTAGGAGGAAAAATCATGCGTGGACATGAAATTCTAAATAACCCGTTTTTAAATAAAGGGACTGCCTTTACTATGGAAGAACGTAAAGAACTTGGTTTGCTTGGTATTTTGCCACCTTACGTTCAAACAATCGAAGAACAAGCTGAACAAGCTTATCAACATTTCTTGCGTAAACCATCAAATCTTGAAAAACGTCATTTCTTGATGGAAATCTTCAACACTAACCGTACACTTTTCTACTACCTATTCAACCAACACATCGTTGAATTTAACCCAGTTGTGTACGATCCAGTTATCGCTGAAACAATCGAAGAATACAGTGAATTGTACGTTGACCCACAATACGCTGCATACCTTGATATCAACCACCCAGAAAATATTGAAGAAACTTTGCGTAATGCTGCTGGTGACCGCGACATCCGTTTGATCGTTGTAACAGATGCTGAAGGTATCCTTGGTATCGGTGACTGGGGTGTTCAAGGTGTTGACATCTCTGTTGGTAAATTGATGATCTACACTGCAGCTGCTGGTATCGACCCTGCTTCAGTTATGCCACTTGTTATCGACGCTGGTACAAACCGTAAAGAACTTTTGGAAAACCCAATGTATCTTGGTAACCGCCATGAACGTGTAACTGGTGATCAATACTACGAATTCATCGAAAAATTCGTTCAAACAGCTGAAAACATGTTCCCTAAATTGTACCTTCACTGGGAAGATTTCGGTCGTTCAAATGCTGCAAACATTCTTAACAAATACAAAAAAGAAATTCCAACATTTAACGATGACATCCAAGGTACTGGTATCGTAGTTCTTGGTGGTATCTTCGGTGCTATGGACATCACTGGTGAAAAACTAACTGACCAAGTTTACCTATGCTACGGTGGTGGTTCTGCTGGTGCTGGTATTGCTGACCGCGTTCACGCTGAAATGGTTTCAGAAGGTTTGACTCCAGAAGAAGCTTACAAACACTTCTTCATGATTGACAAACAAGGTCTTCTTTTCGATGACATGGAAGATTTGACACCTGCTCAAAAACCATTTGCTAAAAAACGTGAAGACTTCGCTGACTGTGGTGACATGACTAGCCTTCTTAACGTTATTAAAACAGTTAAACCAACAATCTTGGTTGGTACATCAACTGATGCTGGTGCCTTCACTAAAGAAGTTGTTGAAGCAATGTGTGAAAACACTGAACGTCCAGTTATCTTCCCAATTTCAAACCCAACTAAGAAATTAGAAGCAACTGCTGAGCAAGTTATCGAATGGTCAGACGGTAAAGCCTTCGTTGCTACTGGTGTGCCTTCAGGTACAGTAAGCTACAAAGGTGTTGATTACCAAATCGGACAAGCTAACAACGCTTTGATCTACCCAGGTCTTGGTCTTGGTATGTTGGCATCTGAAGCTTCACTTCTTACAGACGAAATGATTGGTGCGGCTGCTCACTCACTTAGCGGTCTTGTAGATCCAGGTCAACCAGGTGCACCTGTTCTTCCACCATTCCAATACGTTGCTGAAGTTTCTATCAAAGTTGCGGAAGCTGTTGCCAAAAAAGCTCAAGAACAAGGTTTAGCTCAAGCTGAAGAAAAAGACATGGCTAAAGCTGTTCGTGACCTTAAATGGTATCCAAAATATTAATGAAGGAGGATAACCATTCGTATGAAAAAATTCTCGAACGTTAAAATTGCGGGTCTTTCTTTACCCCTTTATACGGCTCTGGTTATCATTTTAGCTGCTGTAATTGCTATGGGTAAATTACCACTAAACATGGTGGGAATTACCTTTATGCTTGTTGTTTTAGGTCACCTCTTTTACTTCATTGGTGAAAGATTACCGTTTTGGAATACATACCTCGGTGGTGGCTCAGTATTTACTCTTCTTTTAGCAGCGGTGCTTGCTGCAACAGGTCTCGTGCCAAAATCTGTTGTTGAAGCAACATCGACTTTTATGAGTGATTGGGGCTTTCTAGATTTTTATATCGCTGCCCTTATCTGTGGTTCAATTTTGGGAATGAATCGTAAACTTTTGGTAAAAGCCTCTGCTAAGTTCATCCCTGTTGCTCTTTTATCAATGGTTGTCGGATTCTTTGCAACAGGTGCTGTCGGAGCTCTTCTTGGTCAGGGCTTTGGACATTCTGTCATGTATATCTCCTTTGCGCAAATGGCAGGTGGTATGGGAGCAGGGATTGTTCCTTTATCAAAAATCTACGCAGCAGGACTTCACACAGATGCCTCAAACGTCTTGTCACAATTAGCCCCAGCTACAACACTTGGTAACATTTTTGCCATTATTGGAGCTATCGTGATTGCGCGTGGCTTTGCTAAAACAAAATTCAACGGACACGGTGTGCTTATCCCTGTGGATAAAGATGATTTGAAAAAATCAACTGCACCACTTGATCCAACTAAGGTTGGTGTCGGAATGATGCTTGCTTTTGCCCTTTTCCTTGTTGGTGTCATTTTAAATGTCTTTGTACCAAAAGTGCATAGTTATGCCTTTATGATTATCATTGTCTTTATTCTAAAAGCTCTTGATATCGTGCCTAAAGAGTTAGAAGAAGCAGTTGTCATGTTTAACCGTGTTGTTATGGTGAATTTGACACATGCCGTTCTTGCAGGTATCGGACTTGCTATGATTGACTTGTCATCACTTGCACAAGCCATGACATGGCAATTTGTCCTTATCAGCTTAACATCAGTGGTATCAATGGGACTTGCTAGCTGGATTTTAGGTCAAGTGCTTGGCATGTATCCAGTTGAGACAGCTATCGGAGCTGGTATGATTAACAATTCAATGGGTGGTACTGGTAACATCGCTGTGCTTTCTGCGGCAGATCGCATGGAAATGATTGCCTTTGCCCAAATGGCAAACCGACTTGGCGGTGCAATTGTCCTCATCCTTGGAGGAATCCTAATCCAATTTTTACATTAATTCAACACTTTACTCCTTAAAATGTATTGAATACCCTTTAAAATTTGTGTTTACTCTGAAAAAATAGACAATATTATTACACAGAACCCCCTAGCTTGCTCACCACAGGCTGGGGGGTTATTTTTATGATAAATATTTATTTTCTTTTTGTGATTTTAGCTAAAGTGTAATTGCTAGTGCAAGTAGATAGAGTAGGATAAAGACAATAAGAGTACTTGTGTATGATTTGGTTGCTGAGTATGTGACAGCAAGCAGCATTGGACCTGCTAGCGCAGCCATTCCCCAAGCTGTTAAAATATAGCCGTGCATGGTTGCCAGCTCCTTAGCACCGAAAATATCGCTAAGATACGGTGGAATGAGTGAGAAGCCAGCTCCGTAACAAGTCATGAGTACAGCCATGGCAATGGTAAACAATGCTGGCGCGTGAAGGAACATGAGCGATACGGTCATGAGGATATTAACAACAAATAAAATAAGGAAGGTCAGCGGACGACCGATATAGTCTGACAAGCTAGCCCAGAGCAATCTTCCAAAGCCATTGAAAATTCCCATAAGCCCAACGATAATGGCAGCTTGGTTGGCAGTCATGCCAGCTACATCTTGTGCCATAGGTGAGACAACAGAGATTAAGGCAAGCCCACAAGAAATGTTGATGAAGAGAATTAGCCAGAGCAGGTAAAATTCTACTGTTTTTAAGGCTTTTTTAGCTCCAATACCTTGACTTAATTGCTTATGACTGTCGTCAGTATCCTGTTCACTGTAGGATGGAAATTTGAGAAACTGTGAGACGATAAGCATGACCAGAAAATAAGCTCCCCCTAACAGGTAAAAGGTATTGATAACATCATATTTGGTGATTAAAAAATGCGCAATTGGACTGGTTAAAAGAGAGGCAAAGCCAAATCCCATGATAGCTAGCCCAGTTGCCAGCCCTCGTTTATCAGGAAACCACTTGATAATCATTGATACGGGTGTGACATAGCCCGTACCCAGCCCGATACCGCCAAGGACACCATAACCAAGATAAAGCAGAAAGATACTATGCTGGGCAATAGCAAAGCCTGTCAGGATATTTCCAGAAGCATATAAGATTGCAGAAATGGTACCAGTAACACGAGGTCCAAATTTTTCCACAATTTGTCCCATAAATGCAGCCGACATGCCCAAACAGAAAATGGCAAGCGAAAAAGCAAAGGCAATCGCTGATTGATTCCAGCCAGTCTCAGCAATAATAGGATTACGATAAACACTCCAAGCGTTGGTAGAGCCTAGCATTAAATGCAAGATAACACCACAACTTGCGATGACATAACGATTGTTGGTAGACATTACTTCTCCTTTTTTACGAATATTAATACACAATGTTTTAAATAACGTTAGGATATTATTGTATCTTATTTTTGAATATAAGTAAAATAGTATTTTTGTTGCACAAAAAGCGAATGATAAAAAAGAGGTAATTAAGAACGTTCAGAGTTTTATAATTTGGTCAAATAAAGCTCTATTTTCATCGTATAAGTGGTGAGTAATCATGATGACAGTGAGTTCGTTTGTTTGTAGTAGCTTTCTTTCAATATCAATAGCAGTTAGCTTATCAAGATTAGATACCGCTTCGTCCATAATGACAATTGGCTTATTACCGAGTAATTCTCTAGCAATAGCAATTCTGGCAGCTTGACCTCCAGATAAATCATCTTGGAAAGTAGTATCTAAGCCTTTGCCGATAAACTTATCCACATGTGCAAAAGTTAAAACCTCTTTAAAAAAATTCTTATCCACAGAACGACCAAGCGTGAGGTTAGTACGTAATGTATCTTTAAAAAGATGAGCTTTCTGCGGAATTAAAGCAAAAATATTTTGTAAACTTTCTAGTGATATTTCTTGATAGTTATGGCTATCTAAATAAATGTCACCGTCATAATCTGTTAATTCTCCAGTTAAAATACGAATGAGTGTTGACTTCCCTGCACCTGAGCTGCCAATAAGGGCAACTTTTTCGCCTTTTGAAATTGTAAAGTCGGGAAAGGTAATTTGTTTTCCATTATCGAAACGGAGACTTAACCGATGACAAGTGATGTTTTGGTTAAAATCTGTTAGACTAATAGTTCTTTTGGTTGAAATTGTTTTAGGGTATTTATCAATTAGTTTAGTAGTTGCTTTATATGTGACGATATTGTATGCAGCTCCTCTAGTGTAATTAAATAGGCAGCTAGTTAGATTAGCAATTGAAAAGATAACCCCCGTAGTGATTTCACCCTTGATAACTAAATAACCTGTTGCAATGAAGATTATAACTTGTGCGATAATACTTGACATCATGGAAAGGGAATTAGCGCTACTTGATTCTCTAGTTAGCGTGACTTTAGCTTTGATAAGTTTACTAAAATCAGTTAAAATACGATTTTTAAAAAAGTCGGTTTGATTATTGTGATAGAAGATTTCAAAGCCCTCTAGGTAGTCACTTGTTCTATTTAATGCTTGATTAGAGGTATTGGATACTTCTTCGGTTCTTAGAGCGATTTTTCCCTCAAAAACTTTAGGAATAAAATAAACGAAGGTTGTCATTATAATACTGACGATGAGTAATAACCAGTGGAAATAGATAATGGCAAAAGCATTTAAAGCGACTGTTACAATACTTTCAATAGCATCATAAAATTGTTTGAATCCATTATCTTTTAAAAGATTCATATCATTAATCAACCATGAGTTGTATTCAGATTTGGTGTGATGGTTATTGCCAGAATAAGTGTTAACAATTAAGGAATTTAGTAAATCATCTCGTATGAAATTCACTTCTTTTTGGCAGAGTTTTTCTTTCAGACTATCTTTCCAAATTTGTAGAAGACTATAGCCAGCCCAACAAAGAATATCGATACAAGACCAAAAAATAAAATCGTTCCAATTATTTTTTATTAAGGCATCAAGTATCCATGTTAAAGAGAGAGAACTCATGACATTTATTGCAACCCAAAGAATGATAATAGTGATTAAAATAAGATTTTCTTTTTTTAACTTCCACAAGTAAGATAGCATGATCAAGATTTCCTTTTGTTAAATATACCTTTATTATAAAGAAATATCGCTATAAAGCAAACGATTGCATAAAATTATTACTTAACTTTTCTTGGTTTTCCTCTCACATACTTTGGTCTCTCTTGCGGTCTGTGTTATAATAAAATCATGGAAATTTTCGATACACACACGCATTTAAACGCTGATGATTTTGCTGGTCGTGAAGCAGAAGAATTGGCACTTGCAAAAGAAATGGGCGTTACTCGACACAACGTCGTCGGTTTTGATGCACCAACCATTAAACGAGCTATTGAATTAGCTGAAGAATACCCAGAAATTTATGCCACAATCGGTTGGCACCCAACTGAAGCAGGTTCTTATAATCAAGAAATTGAGGACATGATTATTTCAAATCTCACACACCCAAAAGTGATTGGTCTTGGTGAGATTGGTCTTGATTTTTATTGGATGGAAGACCCAAAAGACGTTCAAATTGAGGTTTTCAAACGTCAAATTCAACTTTCTAAAGAGCACAATCTGCCTTTTATCGTGCACACTCGTGATGCTATGGAAGATACTTACAAAGTGATTAAAGAAGTCGGTGTTGGACCACGTGGTGGGATTATTCACTCATTTTCTGGTTCTTTGGAAATGGCAGAGCGCTTTGTCGAGCTTGGCATGATGATTTCATTTTCAGGTGTTGTGACCTTTAAAAAAGCTCTTGATGTTCAAGAAGCTGCGCAAAAATTACCGCTTGATAAGATTTTAGTTGAAACGGATGCACCATATCTTGCACCAGTTCCAAAACGAGGCCGTGAAAATCGCACGGCTTATACACGCTATGTTGTGGATAAAATTGCAGAGCTACGCGGATTGACTAGCGAAGAAGTGGCAAAAGCAACATTTGATAATGCAAAGAGGTTATTTAACTGTGACTGAAAAAATTAAAATTCAAGAAGTACTTGTTGTTGAAGGGAAAGATGACACCGCTAACCTACGTCGTTTTTATGATGTTGATACCTATGAAACTCGCGGCTCAGCTATCAACGATGACGACCTTGAACGCATCGAAAAATTAAATAATCTTCGTGGTGTTATTGTCTTTACTGACCCTGATTACAATGGCGAACGCATTCGTAAAATCATCATGAATGCTATTCCAAACGTCAAACATGCCTTTTTAAATCGTGGCGAAGCCGTTCCAAAATCAAAAAGCAAAGGACGTTCACTTGGTGTCGAACATGCCAGCTTTGAAGATTTACAAAAGGCTCTTAAAGGTGTTTTAGGGAACTTTGATGATGACAACCAATTTGACATCACAAGAGCTGATTTGATGCGTTTAGGACTTTTAATGGGAGGCGACAGCCGTAAACGTCGTGAATACCTTGGTGAAGAACTCCGCATCGGCTATAGTAACGGTAAACAACTTCTTAAACGCTTAGAGCTTTTCGGCATCACTTTAGCCGAAGTAGAAGAAGCTATGGAGAGATATGAGGGATGAAAAAAGTTGCGCTTTTACGGGGAGTTACGCCAGTTGGGCAGAATCGTATTCCTAAAATGGCTTATCTGGCAGAGATTTTAACAGAAGCAGGTCTTGAAAATGTTAAGACATATATTCAAAGTGGCAATATCGTTTTTGAGACAACCTTGTCTGACGATGACATTTGTGCATTGATTCATGACACGATTCAGGCAAAAATCGGTGCGGATTTATCGGTTATCCTCAAAACGCAAGCCCAGTTTACGACGGCTCTTGCTGAAAGTCCCTTTGATGAAAGCTACGATGACTCACGTGTTCACTTGGTATTTACCAATGACCAGCTTAACCAAGAGATATTAAATGAACTACTAGGGACGGATTTTGGTGATGAAATCTTGAAAGCTGGTAGTGAGTGCCTGTACCTCTATTTACCAAGAGAAGTAAAGAAAAAGCGACTGAATACCAATTACCTTGAAAAACAGTTACATATCACAGCAACCATGCGAAAACGTCGCAGTATTTTGCGATTGAGCCAGATGTGATACAATAGTAACTTGCATTGACAGAAACGAAAGGAATGACAAAACCTTATTCTGGGGATAACTTGTGGATAAGGTAGTTAAATAAATTATGAGAATTGCTGATTACAGTGTGACGCGTGCTGTCCTTGAGCGTCATGGATTTACCTTTAAAAAATCATTTGGACAGAACTTTTTGACAGATACTAACATTCTACAAAAAATTGTGGATACTGCTGAGATTGATAAGAATGTCAACGTTATCGAAATTGGTCCTGGTATCGGTGCTTTGACAGAATTTTTGGCTGAAAATGCTGCTGAAGTTATGGCGTTTGAAATTGACGACCGTTTGATTCCGATTTTGGCTGATACGCTACGCGATTTTGACAATGTCAAAGTCATCAATGAAGATATCTTGAAATCAGACCTTCAAAGCCGTATCAAAGAATTTGCTAACCCAGACCTTCCAATCAAGGTCGTAGCAAACCTTCCTTACTACATCACAACACCAATCTTGATGCACTTGATTGAATCAAAAATTCCATTTGCAGAATTTGTCGTGATGATGCAAAAAGAAGTAGCGGACCGTATCTCAGCAGAACCAAATACCAAAGCTTACGGTTCACTTTCAATTGCGGTGCAATATTATATGACAGCAAAAGTTGCTTTCATCGTGCCTCGTACAGTCTTTGTACCAGCGCCTAACGTTGATTCAGCAATTTTGAAAATGACGCGCCGTGAACAACCACTTGTTCAAGTTAAAGACGAAGACTTCTTCTTCCGCATTGCTAAAATCAGTTTTGTTCACCGTCGTAAAACCCTTTGGAATAACCTAACAAGCCACTTCGGAAAAGCAGAAGAAACAAAAGCTAAGCTTGAAAAAGCTCTTGAAATCGCAGAAATCAAACCATCAATTCGTGGTGAAGCTTTATCAATTGCAGACTTTGCAAAATTAGCTGACGCCTTGAAAGAAGTCGGTTTATAATAAAAACAACTCGAAAGAGTTGCTTTTTTTTATGCTTAAAATAGCTGATGAGCTAAACTTGCCACCACTGTTGAAAAGTCATGCCAAGGCTGTGACATCACAAATTTATAAAATATAATCAAACTCATTGTTAATCTCCTAAAAATTTCAGTTACCAATATCGCTTTTATTATGCCATAAAATGTATAGCTGTGAACGCTCAAGTCATAAACGGTTAATATTCAGTCGCAAACGGTAAGGGTTATTAAAAAGTTTACCGTTTACGATGAAAAAACGACTGTTTACGACATAGTCGGTTGTTGTGCGAAAATTCTGATAAAATATACCTTGTCAATCGCGATGGCAAAAACAATTTAGGAGACATAAAATGAACACAAAAACGATTGAACAATTTGACCCAATGACAATTGAAGCACTTGCGTGTTGAGGGCGGAAATCAAGTCTTTGCTGGAGGCGGGGGAAAATTCACCCCTGATCAACCTTGGTGGACAAAAGTTGATTGGTGCTCAATCGCAAGTGGCGTTAATGGGGGAATGATTGTGTGTTAAATCATCTTTTAGATGATTATAGAGGAAAGCGAGTTTTATTATTGGCTTTTCCTCTTATTTTTTATGTTATCTTTTTTTACCTTTTGCCAGGATTATTAAGACAAGTATTTATAAAATATGCTACCGATGATTTTCACAAACTGATTTTTTTGTGCAGTTATTTTACTTTTGTATTTTTGTTGATGGTGTCCTATTTGCTTAAGCAAGAGGGAAAAAAGTTTTTTAAAGTGAGTTTCAAGTATCATTATATTGGGATAATTATTTTACTGTCTTTGGGAAACATTGTTCTTTCTGTTGTTCTTGCTTATTATTTGCCGTTGCCAATGAACCAGCAATTACTGAATAATAGCAGGTTAGGTGCATCAGAGAGTAGTCTACTTGTGAAGCTTTTGTGGGGAGGCGTGATTACTCTTATAAATGAAGAACTATTTTATCGCGGTATTTTGATGACAACTTATTTTAATAATTCACGTTACTACCTAGATATTTTAGTATCTACTGTTTGTTTTGCGTCTATCCATGTTATCTGGTCAGCGTGGTCGTGGTTAGATTTTGTTCAATATATTCCTGCGGGACTTTCTTTAGGTGTGACTTTTAGGTGGACAAAATCAATTTATTATCCAATATTACTGCATGCTTTGGTAAATTATCTTCCAAGAATTATTTTGGTTTTACTAAATTAAATATAAAATTTGATTTCTAAAAAGGAGTATTTATGATAGAAAAAGTAAAGAACTTACTTGCTCCAAAACTGTTGGCAATATTTTTTATCTATTATCATCTATTTGGATTAAAGTTTGTAATGTTTACTATTTTAGAGCGATTTGATTTACCATTAACGGAATATCATTACCCTCTTCTTAATATTTTTACCATCCTATTTATTATTGTACTGGTGATATACCTAAGACGAAGAAGACCAGAAATATTTCAAATAAGACCACTAAAACCTTTAGATTATTTAGTAACTTTGCTTGCTTTTGGGGTGATATACGCTTACTTCAGTAATCTTTTATTTGTTGGTGGAGATATAAAAAATGATTTATTATTTTTCCGTGATTCCCCATTGGCGTTTTTGGTCGCATTACAACCCTTTATTATCGGACCAATCCTAGAAGAGTTAGTTTATCGTGGTGTTTTGATGACTAGCTTTTTTGAGAAATCAAAATTTTACTTAGATTGCTTACTATCTGCTGTAATGTTCTCAGTAGCTCATCTATCTTCTTATGGTTTGAGCTTAGAGGTATTTAAAAACTATGCTTTTCTTGGTTTAATTTTAGCGATTCTTTTTAGAAAAACACGGTCAATCTATCCATCAATTCTTGTTCACATGGCGTGGAATATTTATCTTAGCTGGCATCTGATTACATTTATTTTCTTTGAAAGGTAGTAAAAATCATGAAAAATTACCGTTTACGACGAAAAAACGACCGTTTACGACATAGACGGTCATTTCGCAAAATTTCTGCTACAATTAAATATGTCAGTCACATGACACGTCATTTCCAGGAGATTTAAATGACATAAGGACTTTAGTCGCAGTGTTACTAAGAAGTGTTGTTGCAATGTAAAAAGGGAATCTTAGGCACTCGCGAGATATTATGGGAGAAACCTATCTTTGAAAATTCATCGTTTTCAAGATGATATTAGAGGAAAGTAAGTTAGGATGCTTACTTCCCTTTTCTTTTTACACTTAAAAAAGAAAATTAAGGAGAATGGGAGGATTTTATGAAAAACTCGCAGCAAAAATTTAGCTGGCTAGTAGCAGTAAGTACTATTTCAGTGATTTGGATAAAAAATTTTATACTAGAATCGAACGATTTATCGGAAAAACTTGTCTTTACAGGGATTTATCTTCTTTATTTAGTCTTAGTTTTTGTTAAAGTGTTCAAACCAAGAAAAAAATAAAACCAGCCAATTTGGCTGGTTATTCTTATTGAAAATCTTTTAAGAGCTTGTCTTTGTAGTAGTTAAAGAAGGATTTTTTTCCGATAACACTGATGGTTTTGCCTTGTAAGCCGTATTTTAGCTTAGAACTGTCTTTTTCAGTAACCTCTGCAGTTGCTGTGACTTTAAAGAAATTCCCTTTTTTTGTTTGGGTAGCAGAGCTAGCAATTTTACTAATTTTTCCGCTAACAACGATGGCGTGATTACTAATCTTTTCAAGAGTTAGACGCACACACTGTCCTTTTTTTAGTTGGCTAACATGAGTTGAATCAACGTAGTATGAAATGGCAACTTTTTTGGTTTTAACAATATCAGGATAAATTTCTGCAATTTGGCTTCCTTGAGGGAGAAGAGTTTTCCCTTCAAACTCATCAGAAACATGCAAAATCCCATTTTCTTTAGCTTTTAGGATAGTATCAGATTTTGACAGGCTTGTTTGATCAAGCTGCGCTTGTAAGTTTTCTTTTTCCTGAGTTACTTGAGCTAGCTGTGTTTCAGCTTGGGTCAGTTCTTGCTGGCGTAGACTTTCAATTTGGCTAGCTGCACTGGTGTCGTAACTGCCAGTTGAGTAATTTGAAGCAGATTGCGTTTGTAGGCTTGAAATGGAAGAATTAATGCTATCAATTTGGCCTTGGAGGTCAGCTATAAACTGATTTTTAAGGCTTTCTTTGCTGCTGGTAGTGGCATCGCTAGGAAGAGCTTGGAGTTGGCTTAAATAGCTGTTCAGAGTGGCTGTGTACGGATTACCACCAGAAACATTTGTTTGATTGTTTTGAATGGCATCTTTGACTTCTAGGTATTGGCTAGCTTGTGTTTGAAGTTCACTGATTTGTTTGTTAACCGCAGCGTTAGCACGATTAACCCCTGCTTCTTGTTTGGCAACCGAATCATTAGCCTGAGAAACTTGAGCCGTAATGGTTTTACTTTGACTAAGAAAACGATCGATAGTTGCAGCACAGCCAAATTCATCATCACCTGAAAAAAGATTTTTATTTTGATTGAGGCTGTCTTTTAGTGTGTTTAGGGCATTTTGCTGACGCTCATCTCGCTCGATTTGGGTCTGAATAGCTTTAATTTGACTTTCTTCTAATTTATCCGAGTACTGGATAAGCAAATCCCCTTTTTTGACCGTTTTGTTTTCGCTCAGGTGATTAACAAGAACGGTGTTATTGCTAGTAGATTGCACGACATCGATAATTTTTGTAGGACGAAGGCTACCAACAGAAGTGACAGTGATTTCTTTTTTTCCAATGAGAGAAAATAGCAGTAAAAAAAGCACGAAAGCTGTCATTGGAAGAACCAAGAGTGTCGCAAAATTATGGTAACGTCTGTGGTAGAATTCAGCCGATTGAAATAATTTAGGGTTCATGATTCCTCCTTATTCTTGAAATAGCTGAGCGTAAAAGCCAGGATTTTGCATGAGTTGCTCGTGATGACCTTGTTCGATAATTTGTCCTTTATCTAGGACGATGACACGATCAGTTTGCTTGGCAATGCTTAAACGGTGAGCAACAAAGATAATGGTTTTGTCTTTTAAAGCTAACAAATTGTGGATAACACGTTTTTCGGTCAGCACATCAAGACCACTTGTTGCTTCATCTAGGATTAAGACGGGTGACTTAGTCAGAAGTGCTCTGGCAATAGCTAATCGTTGTTTTTGACCGCCAGATAAACCAGCCCCATCTGATAATTCAGTGTGGTAAGCCATTGGCATAGCTTCAATGTCAGCACGAATCTCAGCGATTTCACAGGCTTTGATAATGTCTTCTTGAGTAATCGCATCAGAAGCACCTAAAGTGAGATTATCAAGGATATTTCCAGAAAAGACATAAGATTGTTGTGGAAGGTAGTTGATGTGTTGACGAAGAACTTTTTTATCAATAGTTTTATAGTCATAGCCTCCCAAGGTGATTTGACCTTGATTTGGACTATAAAAGTTCACCATCATTTTAGCTAAAGTTGTTTTCCCAGAACCACTGACGCCGACAAGGCTAACTTTTTCACCTTCTTTGATATGAAGTTTAATGTGACTAAGAGTATCGCGTCCAAAGCCGTATTTATAAGAAACATCATCAAAGACAAGATCACCTTTGAGAAACTCTGGATTATCAATTACTTGTTTGTTATCAAATTCAGAAGATACCAGATAAACTTCGTTAAGACGCTTGTTAGCCACTTTCGCCGACTGTAACTTAGTTTGCAAGTTAATAATGTTTTCCATTGGTTTTGTGAAGTAAGATAAAAGGGTGTTGTAGGTAATCAATTGCCCAACAGAAATTTTCCCTGTCATAACGAGACGTGAGCCGTACCAGAGAATAGCCACATTTAAAATCAGCTGTGCCCCTTGTTTAAGTGAGGCTTGCATTGCTTCGTATTTATTAAGCGTGAAACTTTTATCCAAGTATTCCACGAATTCGCTATCGATATTGCGATAACGTGTCTCCTCGCTAGTTAGTGATTTAATGGTTTCAATCCCGTTGATATCTTCAATAATGGCAGAGCTGACCATAGAATTAGCTTGCATGACGTCATGATTCATTCGCTCAAAAGGTTTCATAAAAGCAAAGATAATAACGGCGTAGATGGGTAATGCAAATAGCGTAATGAAAAAGAGTTTAGCATTTTGTAACACCAAAACACTTCCCACAATTATCAGAATACTGACGTCTAAAAAGAGGGACAAAATAGTAGATGCTAAGGCATCGATAATAGAATTAGCATCGGTAAAGCGTGAAATCACTTCACCAGTTCGTCTAGTCGCAAAAAAGGACATCGGCAATTCAAAAATATGACGAATATAAGATAAAATGACATCAATCGTCAAACGTTGACTGAGCACAACTAACAAATACTGTTGTGAGAAGCTCATAATCTGTTGCATGATGTAAGTCACGACCAAGCCGATTGAGACAATACCAAGGGTGGATTGCAGTTGATTGGGAATATAGTCGTCTAAGATTCCTTGAAGATAATAAGAGCCGACAATATTAATCAAGGTAACAAGTAGGCTGGCAAGGATTATATATGTTAGTAGTGCTTTTTGCTTAAAAATAATCGGTAAGAAACTCATCAAGCCATTTTTCTTATCCTTATGTGGTTTATAGCTAGCTGCAGGAGCTAGAAAGATCGTAACCCCTGTCCATTCTTTTGCAAAATCTGCTTTAGTCATTTTTGTGACTCCCACACTTGGGTCAGGATCACCGATGATTAGATAATCTTTTTTAGCCTTATAGATGACATAATAGTGTTGCAGTTTTCCTTGCTTATTCACATGGACAATACAAGGATACGGGATATCATCCATTTCAAAAAGTGCCATATCAGCTTTTACAGCGCGTGTCTCAAAGCCAATCTTTTTGGCTGCCTCGACGATTCCAAGAGCAGTTGTTCCTTCTTTATTCGTCTTAGCCAGTTCCCTCAAGTGAGCAAGCGAAAAATGTGAGCCGTAGTGTTTAGCAACTGACGCTAAAGCAGCTACCCCACAATCTCGCATATCAATCTGACTAACGTATTTGTATCTCCTCATAAAACCATTCCTTCTAAAACAGAGTCAAAAAATATTATGCCACAAAAAGCTAGCTTGTAACACCCCAAGTCATAAACGGTCGTTTTTTCGTCGTAAAAGGTCATTTGCTTACAGCGATTTTACCGCTCGCGATTGAATTTTAACCGTTTACGACATTTACGTTTATGAGCAAAATTCTATGCTAAACTAAGAATTGTCAGTTGCAACGACAAATAAAAAAGGAAAATGGAGAAGAAAACATGAAAAATTTGGAACAATTTGATGTAATGACAGATGAAGCACTTTCTACTGTGGAAGGCGGGAATGTGGTTATTAATACTGCTGGTGTTGCTATTGCAGGAGGTGTAGTAGGTGCAGGAGTTTGCTCAGCTAGTGTAGCGCTTGCTCCTTTTGCAGGAGCTTGTGCGTATGTGGGTGCTAAGGCACTTGCTTCTGGTTATCTAATTGCATATTATAGCTGATAAGTTTTATATATGAGGAGGAATTAAAATGAAAGATTTAGAGACTAAAGAATTAGAACGAATTATTGGTGGTAACCAGCGTGCGGGTGAAGTATTCTTATCAGCGGCGGCTGGAGCCGCCCAAGGAGTTTCAGTTTGTATGCAAACAGGTGTGGCTATCCAGCCTGGTGCAATGTTAGCTTGCGCAGGTGTAGGTGCAGCTTTAGGTGTGGTATTCCCACATTAAAATAAAAAATATGAATGAAAAACTATTAAAATTTGGTAATATATTAGTCATTATATTAACTCTAACCACAGATGTATTATGGTTTATTTCTCTAAGTATGATCAGTAGAGAGAAAGTACAGATTTTTAGTGTTATGATATTATTTGTTTTTTTGAGTTTTATTATTGATTTATTGGCACACTATTTTCTCAAAAAAAATAGTATTGACTATAAATGGCACAGGCAACAAATAATCATAATTTCTTGTGCAACTGGCTTAAGTTTATTGGTTGTAATAATTACTTTCTTCCAAAGAGAAAATGTCTTAGGCATGTTTCTGATGCTTGTTGATAGTATTTTACTACTCTTTTATCCTAATTCAATAGGTTATAAAAATAACATCAATTGAACTAGTATTGAAGGAATTGAAGGTTTAATCCATCAATTCCTTTATTTTATAGTATTCTAAATTTAAAGTATAAATAAAAATAATGATTTTAAAAGTTATTGAATCTTATAGAATGTTTTGTTTAGTGTTGATTAATACTTAATCAATCAAAAGAGTTTTACCATTTATGACCTAAAAGCAACAAATTACGACTTGGACAAAAGAAGATGGAATATTCTGATAAAATTTGTCAATCGTGATGACAAAAAATATTGGGAGGTTATTCAAATGAATACAAAAACTTTTGAACAATTTGCCGCAATGACAGAGGTAGAACTTTCAAACGTTGAAGGTGGGAGTGTAGAGGTTGTTGGTATTGTGTTAGGCGCTGCTTGGGCAATTTATTCATTTGGTGAAGCTGCTGGTAGAACAGCCTATTATGTGACACATTCAAAGTAGCTTTAATAAGTTTGGATAGTATATTATTGGGAGGATAAAAATGGAAAAAGGTGTTATTTATGAAGGTTCTTCATTTAAAAATTTAAATGAAGTTGATTTATGTGAGATATCTGGTGGTGGTATTGACCCTGTTCTTGTTGCTGGGGCTTGTATGATTGGAGTCGCAGGTGCTGGTCCCTTAAGGTTGTGCTGGAGTGGCAATATTCACTTGGGGATTCTATAATGGGTACGAAGGAGCTAAAAGAGGTTAATTCTATGAAGTCTGATATTTACAAAAATATTTTAATTAGTATGCTTGTGTTGGTACTTATTGGAATTGTCATGATGCTAATTGATTATTTTGTATACGGTAAGAGCTTTTGGAATTTAACAACTTGTAAATTAATTTTTGCGGGACTATTTGTTTATTATTTATACAGATTTTATTAAAAAAATGATAGTCAATTTTAGAGTTATTATTTTCACGGCTGATAGATCAAACTATCGGCTGTTTTTTGAAGGGAGATTTTATGAAAAAGAATGTTTTGAAAACAACAATTTTATTATCAGCAGCGGTTTTATCAATGGCTACCGTTTCTGTTTTTGCTGATGATGAGCTTGTGCCTGCAACTGAAGTGACAGAAGTTGTGGATAATACTGTGGAAAATTCAGCTGAGCAGGCAAGTGATGTTCAAGAGACACAAACGAGTGCGACTAATTTAGAAACGTCAAATGAGGCAGAAGAAGCTGAAGTCACTATTCCTCAACATGAAGAAAATGTTGCTGACTTTAACCAAGTTCTAATGACTGATGTTTACTCTATGTTTACAGAAGATGGCAAAGAGCACGTGATTTATTTTGGTAGACCAACTTGCTATTATTGTCGCCAGTTTTCACAAGAGTTAAAAGACTTCAACACTCTTATGAATAATCGTTTAGAATATTACAATACTGATAGTCAGGATTTTGATGAGGCAGCAGCGAATTTTCTGTTTAGAACAGTTGGCATCCCTGGAACGCCGACTATTATTCGCTTACAAAATGGTCAAATCGTGAGTGCCTGGGTTGGTGGGGGAATTTCTGGTCAAGAACTTTATGATTATCTTTTTACTGGAAAAATTCCAGCAGCTATGGCAGGAGAATAATTTAAAAGAGTTAAGAAAAAATATCTACTCTTCTAAGTTTGTTAATAGTGATTCCCATATTTTAAAATGCCAGATTTTTTTATCTTATTTGCCGTTCGCGACTGAATTTTAACCGTTTATGACATTAACGTTTATCAATTAAAATTTATGCTAAACTAAGAATTGTCAGTTGTAACGACAAAATAAAAAGTAAAATTGGAAAGAAAACATGACAAATTGGAGAACTGTTCTAAAAAATATACTGTTTTTAGCATTGGGAGTGAAAGCAGTATTATCGATGGATGGTTTGTTAGTAAAAGGAGTTCTCGTTTTTTTCACAATGTTTATATTGTATGATATTAATAAAGTAAATTAGTTTTTATGTGTTATTCTATTTTTGTTATTTTATATTGTGTTATTTTGACAATAATTGCTATTGATGGCTTTAGTATCAAGAAGAGTAGAAAAACGTCTACTTATGTTTGTTTTTTGATTTTTTATTCTTTAACTCAAAAAGAAGGCACTACAACTCCATTGTCAATAGTTTGTTTACTTGTTTTGATGTTGATCTATTATGAAAATAGGGGTATCAACTGATAACAATTTAATTGAAGTAATTTATTAGGTATTACTATTATGATAGGTGAAGCTGATAGTTTATTCTATCAGCTTTTTTAGTTCTAAATGCCGTTTACGACGAAAAATTAACTGTTTACGACATAGGTGTTTTTTTCCTAAAATTTCCTTTATAATAGAAAATGTTAGTCTTTAAGATAATCAAAAGAATAGTTTAGGTAGGGAGAGGTTTATGTTAGATATTTTTATCCTTGAGGATAATATCACGCAACAATTTCGAATCGAACGTCAGATTGAGATGATTATGGAAAGGAACCACTGGGAGTATCAGCGTTTAGAGGCTTTTGCGGCATCTAAGGATATTATAAAAAAGGCAGATGGGCAGGGAAATCACCAGGTTTTCTTTCTTGATTTAGAAATCAAAGGGGATGAAAAGCAAGGCTTAGATGTTGCTAGATCTATTCGTGAAAAAGATCCGACAGCCATTATCGTCTTTGTGACAACCCATTCTGAGTTTATGCTTCTAACTTATCAATCACTAGTTGGTGCGATTGATTTTATTGATAAAAATATGAATGATGAAGCCTTTGGAGGGCGCATTGAATTGTGCTTGAAAGAGGCGTTGAAATATCAAACTGGTAGTTTTGGTGAGAATTCTTACCTGTTTGAAACAGCAAAAGCTAGAATCCGTGTAGCTTACGATGATATTTTATATTTTGAAACATCGCCAACCGTGCACCGTGTGATTTTACACACTAAAACAGGTCAAACAGAGTTTTATGGCACAATTGCTGAGGTAGCCAAATCAGATAAACGTTTGTTGAAATGTCACCGCTCATTCGTGATTAATGTTAATAATGTCACTGAATTTGATAAAAGCACCCGAACAGCTTATTTCGAAAACGGCTCTTACTGCCAAGTCTCAAGAGACAAAGTTAAAAAACTGATGGCAGAAATGAGGTGATGGGATGATAAAAGCAATTTTAATTTTTTATGCTTCAGAACTTACTTATTATCCTGTTATCATGACAATTTTTGCGAATGTAAGAGGAGAAAGACTAAACTTACGAGAAATTATAACGATATCATTGTCATTTTTTGTTATTGATATTACACCGTTTCCTACCATTATAGGGAGAATCCTAATATTATTTTTAATATCTTATTTTAGTAGAAAAGATTTGCCGCTATCTTTGCATATGTTTAATGGTAGTTTCCCGTGGGTTATTGATAGCATTATTATTAGGACGATTAGCTTTTTTGTTCTACCAATATTCGGGCTAGATTATATTGTCCTAAGTAAAAATAATATTTTATTTATTTTTGTGCAGCTTTCTGTTTTATTGGTTTATCTTTTGAGTATCAAAATATCAAAAATTGATTTTCAAACTTTTATTGAGATTAGTGAAATTAAATCATTGCGTAAAAAGATGTTTTTTACAGATGTGACGATGATTTTTTACTATGTTGTGATTGAATCTTTAACTGCAGTAGAATTTCTGGGAAATTTTTCAACATTGATATATCGACAATGGCTAGTAGTTATTTACTTCATCTTCTTTATTTTAATGCTATTTTACATGAATCGTTCTTATCAAAATAGACTTGAAAAAGAGATTGCCAGTGCTCGTGAGCAAGAATTAAGATATTTATCAGCTTATAGTAAGAAAGTTGAGGGGCTATATGAGGAATTACGTGCCTTTCGCCATGATTATGCTAATATCTTGGTCAGCTTAAAAGAGGGAATTGATCAAGATGATATGGGGATAGTCCGAAAAATCTACGATTCTGTTCTAGAGGAGTCGGCGGATTTTATTCAAAATAGTAAATTTAATATTAGTCGTCTAGCCAATATCAAAGACGATGCTATAAAAAGTCTCTTATCTGCTAAATTTTTAGAAGCAGAAGCCAATCATATTGAGGTTAATTTAGAGGTTAAAGATAAGATTGGAGTACCAGATATTCCGCTACTAGATTATATTCGTTTGTTGGCTATTTTATGTGATAATGCCATTGAAGCAGCGCTTGAAGCAGAAAATCCAGCTATTACTATTGCTTGTTTTTATCAAGATGATGACTATGTGCTAATTGTAGATAATACGACTAAGGAAGAAAGTGTCCCAGTTAATTTGATTTATCAAAAAGATTATTCAAGTAAAGGACATGGTCGAGGTATTGGTCTTACAACGATTCATCAGATGATGCGAAAATATCCAAATCTCACGGTTGAAACGGATAGTGTAGCTCATCATTTCTGTCAGACGATACGTATTAAAAATACGCTAAACTAGAGATTGTAATAATGAGAAGACTGAATCTTACGGGATTCGGTCTTTTTGTTTTATGATGAGTAAATTTCTGAAACGATGATTTTTACCGTTTACGACGAAAAAACGACTGTTTGCGACTTGCTCCGTTTTAGTGATGAAAAAAGGGTATAATATAGCTGAGAAATGAAAAAGAAAATCGGTACGACATCTAGCTTGGTAACAAGTGGATTTTTGGCCCTACATTAAAACTAGAAAGAATGAGATATGCTTAAGACGTTATTTTCAAAATACAAAATTACCATTACAGTCATCGGATTTGCTTTATTAATCATCGCTTATCCTGTCATTTTTGAACATGTCTATTCAACTGGGCGAGATTTTGGCCGAAGTCTAGTAAATGCTTTAATGCCATAGGAGGAAATTTTTATGGGAAAATTAGTCAAGGAAGATTTGTTAAATGACGTTTATAACCTTGTTTTATCTGTTGATATCAAAGAAGAAGAGCGTCAGGTTTTGTTGAAGTTTAAAAATGCTGTAGAAAATGGCAAAGATTTTGACAAAGCTGTTGTGAGTCTTGCTTCTGATTTACGCCAGATTGGCGTTGCAAATGTTTCTAAAAAAGAAAAAATGTCTTCAAGTGTCAACGACTTTTACAAAAAAATCTCTAGTCATGGATTGTTTGAAGGAAATCTTGCGCTTGGATTAGCTGCAACTGGGGTTATTTTTCATTGAAATTGAGTGGGAAAAGGAGAATTTTAGATGGCAAAATTAAAATGGTTTTCAGGTGGAAAAGAAAGAAGAGAGGAAGCTATCCGAATTATTGAGGAGTTGCTTCTTGATTTACAAACAAATGATTCTGCTACAAGTGTGAAAAAAACATTGACACATTATCTTAATGAATTTAAAACAAACGGAACATCATTTCCTTTTCTTATGAATCGCATGAGTTTAGAATTAACAGATGTCGTTTTACATAGCAAAGTTTCCTTTACCCCAAAACAATCTGAAAAATTTAAAGAACTTAGAAAATTAATGGAAATTAGAATCTACTAGGT
>NZ_SJWW01000009.1:0-87332 GCF_004352745.1 Streptococcus sp. KCJ4932
TACTTGGATAGTAAAGATACTAATCTAGACGGTATTTTACCACAAATATTTAGTGATGATTTATTAGATGTTATTGAAGACAAAGATTTTGTATTTCAACTTTTTGCTTCTAAATATAGGAATAAGATATATTATCATTTTTGTTTATTGCTTGAAAAGCAACCTGAGATTTCTTGTTATGAAGATATAATTTTTGAAATGATTTCAAAAATATTATTAAATGGCACATTTTATCAAATCGAACCATATTATCATTATAGAAAAATAGAAGAGGTACTTTCTAGATTAATGTTGAATGTTTATGATGAGCATAAAGAGGATGAAATTTCAGAGCAGTGTTTAGACATCATCGATAAAATGTTTGAAAATGAATTCGGAAATGCTCGTATATTAATCGATGAATTGATGCAGAAGTGAGCTCAGTAAGAAGGGGGGTATTATATATTGATAAGAGTGCTAATTAAAAGGAGTCCCTATGTCATTTGAATCAGATATTTTTAGAAAAAAGCGTGTGGTGTTTGAACGCTTGGTGACGTTTGGATTTGAGAAATCTGAGGCTGGTTATGACTATACGAAGCTGATTTTGAATAGTGATTTTGAAGTGCGAGTTCATGTCTCATTGGATGGTCAGGTGTCTACAAGAGTGATTGATACTGATTTAAATGAAGAGTATCTTGCTCTTCATGTGGCTGGTGCGAGTGGCAATTTTGTTGGGAAGGTTCGTGAAGCTTATCAAGAAGTTCTGGTGCGTGTGGCTGAGGCTTGCTTTGAAGCTCTGCCATTTGCCAGTGATCAAATGAACCGACTGGCTAGTCACTTGAAGACGACATATGGCGATGATTTTGATCATCCATTTGAGAAATACCCTGACTTTTCTTCATTTCGCTATCCTGAAAATCAGAAGTGGTATGGTCTTGTGATGACGCTTGCGCGTGGCAAATTAGACCTTGGTGAGGAGCAGTGGTCGCAAGAAGAGCTAGACGAAAAAGTTGAAATAATCAATATCAAGGTTGAGCAAGATAAGTTGCCTGAATTGATTGCAATCAAGGGCGTTTACCCGTCTTACCACATGAATAAGAAGTCTTGGGTGAGTGTGGTTTTAGATGAGACAGTCCCTGATGAGCTCCTTTTTTCTTTAGTGGAAAATAGCAGAGCTTTGGTCGCTGGAAAGCAATTAGGGAGCTCATCTGGACCTGATTATTGGTTAATTCCAGCTAACCCCAAGTATTATGATATTGATGCTGAATTTGCAGCAAACAAGGTTATTTTATGGACACAAAAAGCAAGCATTAAAAAAGGTGATTTCGTGGCAATTTACATAACAGCACCGACTAAGGCAGTTCGGTATTTTTGCCAAGTCTTAGAAGCTGATTTGCCAAATGAAACTTACCGAGATGATACTTCCATCAAAAAATTAATGAAAATAGAACTGCTTCATACTTTCTCAGATGAGCAAGTGACTTTTGAAACGTTAAAAAGTTGTGGCGTCAAAGCTGTTCGTGGTCCACGACGAATGACAAAAGAATTAATTGAAAAAATCGATTCACTCAGAAAAGAATAAAGTAACCGTGCTAGTAGGTGCGGTCTTTTTTTGAAAATAAAATTGAAAGAATATTGCAAAAATAACTTTTGAAGAGTATACTATCTAACAATCGGGAGGTGCTTATGAGGAAAATCGAACGAAAAAATACAGGTCTTTTAGTAACGAGCAGTACGATTTCAAAGATAGGTGATACTTTATTTGATTATGTGAATAATTCGTTTTTAGCGAGTATGAACGTGAAATCAATGGTTTTGGTAGGAGTTTATCAAGCACTTGAAAATGTCATTGGAGCCCTGTTTAATTTATTTGGCGGAGTGATTGCGGACCGTTTCAGAAGAAAGAAAATTATCATTTTAAGTGATTTTTTGAGTGGCTTAATTTGTCTGTGCTTGTCTCCTATTTCCAAGCAAACTTGGCTCATCTATGCAGTCATTTTGACAAATGCTCTGTTAGCGCTTTTGTCAGCTTTCTCGACACCAGCCTACAATGCCTTTACCAAAGAAATCGTCGAAAAGGACAATATTACTCGAGTGAATTCTTACCTTCAAACGCTTGCGACTCTGGTTAAAATTATTGTCCCGATGCTTGCTTTGGGGATTTATCACGTGATTGGTATTCGAGGAGCCTTGAGTCTTGATGGGGTGTCCTTTTTATTATCAGCTTTGATTGTTGCTTTTGTTCAACCGATTTTAGAAGAAGCCAGTAAAACAGATAAATTTTCAGTTAAGATAATTTTAGAGGATTTGGTTAGTGGGTTTCACTATGTAGCGAAAAATCGTCAGATTTATCTTCTGATTGCTCTTTCTGCTGGGGTTAACTTTTTCATGGCTGGTTACAGTCTTTTACTGCCTTATAGTAATCAAATGTTTCCCAAAATCACTGGAAATAGTTATGCTATGTTTTTAACAGCTGAGGCGATTGGTGGAGTGATTGGAGCGGTTATCAGCGGAAAAATTAGATACAAACTATCGCCTGGTCAATTAATGGCACTTTTGTCTATTTTTGGAGGCTTTGTCGCGCTTGCTCCCATTCTTTATTTTTTGAAACCGAGTATTTTTCTTTTGGCACTGTCGCCAGTTGGTTCTGGAATTTTTATGACCTTGTTTAACATTCATTCTTTTTCCCTTGTTCAAAGAGAAGTAGCTAGCGAGTATTTAGGTCGAGTGTTGGGAATTGTTTTTACGGTTGCTATTTTATTTATGCCGCTTGGGACAGCTCTTTTCACGCTGATTTTTACACCAAGCAATCCCTTTAATTTTTTCTATATTGGGTGTTCGGTTATTATTTTGAGTTTTATTTTTTTGAAACTGTTACAAGGGTCAAAAGAGTGATATTTGATAACTGTCATTATTTAAACACTATTTTGACAACGGTTTAATTATTAGAAAAAAGTTGAGCTGTTTTTGTTTGATGGTTCAATTTTTTTAATACTATAAAGTGAAATTTTCTTCTAAAAAATGCTTATAAATGGCTGATTTTCCATCCTTTGTTAGGTTATCTAACATAAAATTCAAAAATATTGCGAAAATTTGCAAAAAAGTGTTTATTTTTTAAAAACATAGGTGTATAATAGCTCTATCGTTGTAAAGCGATCACGAAATACAAAATATACCTCACTATCGTTCATTATCATTTTGGTATTTCAAATTTAAAAAAATTTTTAAGGAGGAGCATATGAAGAAAAGCTTTATTCATCAACAGCAGGAGATTTCTTTTGTCAAGAATACTTTTACTCAATATTTGATTGATAAACTTGGCATCGTTGAAGTGCAAGGACCTATTCTTAGCCAGGTCGGGGATGGTATGCAAGATAATTTGAACGGCGTTGAACATCCTGTATCTGTGCACGTTAAACGTATTCCTGATGCTGAATATGAAGTTGTTCATTCACTTGCTAAGTGGAAACGTCATACCTTAGCACGTTTCGGCTTCAATGAAGGAGAAGGGCTTTTCGTACACATGAAAGCTCTCCGTCCAGATGAAGAAGAATTAGACCCAATCCACTCAATTTATGTCGACCAATGGGATTGGGAAAAAGTTATTCCAAATGGTCGTCGCAACATCGAATACTTGAAAGAAACTGTTGAACAAGTTTACAAAGCTATTCGTTTGACAGAATTGGCAGTAGAAGCTCGTTTTGATATTGAAGCAGTTTTGCCTAAGAAAATCACTTTCATTCACACAGAAGAATTGGTGGAACGTTACCCAGATTTGACACCAAAAGAACGTGAAAATGCTGCTGCTAAAGAATTCGGTGCGATTTTCCTTATTGGTATTGGTGGTATTTTGCCGGATGGTCAACGCCACGATGGTCGTGCACCTGACTACGATGACTGGACTTCTGAATCTGAAAATGGATACCATGGTCTTAACGGTGATATTATTGTTTGGAACGAAGTGCTTGGCTCAGCTTTTGAATTGTCATCAATGGGTATTCGTGTTGACGAAGAAGCTCTTAAACGTCAAGTTAAAATCACTGGTGACGAAGATCGTTTGCAACTAGAATGGCACAAAGCTCTTCTTAACGGTCTCTTCCCACTTACAATCGGTGGTGGTATCGGTCAATCACGTATGGCAATGTTCTTGCTTCGTAAAAAACACATTGGTGAAGTACAATCAAGTGTTTGGCCAAAAGATGTTCGTGATACTTACGAAAACATTCTTTAATAGAAGAAACTTAATTTAAGGACTAAAAAAGGTCGGCTGATACTCAGTCGGCTTTTTGATTATAAAAAAATCGCTAGAAAAACTTCTAACGACTAAACTGTTATTCAAATTTACAGCGTGTATATCCAGCAGCAATAGCATTTGATAATGTTGTTGGTGTAGTACTGTTTGAGCGGTTAAGACCACGGCAGTATGGGCTTAGGTGATAACGACGACCAGTATTTGTGATGTAAACAGTAGTAGCATCACCTTGTTGTGCAGCAGCGGCAGCTTGCTCTTGTGCTTGACGTGCGGCTTCAGCTTCTTGAGCTCTTTTGGCTTCTTCAGCTTGTTTCGCTACCTCAGCTTCTTTGGCATCAATAGCTGAAACGACAGCCTTGATGCGGTTATTAAAGGCTTCCTTTTTAGCTGAATCAGATACCGCGTTTACTTTATTTTTAGCGTCATCGACGTTTTCACGTTTTTGGTCGCTTTCGAGTTTTTTAACAGCTGTTTCAGCCGCATTGATAGCTTCTTGTTGTTTTTTAGCTTCGATGGCTGTTTTTACAGTTGCAATGCGTTTTTGAAGCTTTTCTTTAACCTTGCTATCTGTGACAGCATTCACTTTATTAGTTGCAGCATCGAGGTTAGCTTGAGTTTGATCATTTTCAAGCTTTGTGACAGCAGCTAGTGCTTTATCTTCGATAGCTTTGACTTTTTGGTATTCTTTTTTACCAATTTCAATGTATTTGGCGTTTTCTTCTTTGAAATCGCTGAGTTCGTCTTGACTGTCAATTAAATCTGATTTGGTATCGTCAATTTCTCGGCTGAGTTGTTCAATTTTAGTTTCAGCTTGGGTAAGTTCATGATCTTTATTTCCTTGAGCAGAGAAACTACCAATCAATAAGACTGACAAGACAGTAAGGGCAATATTTTTCTTGTCTTTAAAGAATTTTTTAAAATCCATCATAACTCCTTTATCCTAAAAAACTTTGATAATTAAAATTATCCTATTCATCATATCAAATCTTATTTTTAGTGTAAACCTTATCAATAATTTTTTAAGGCATTTTAGGTTAATTCTGTTATAATGGTTCTTATGAGAGTTGTAGCAGGAAAATTTGGTGGGCGTCCCTTGAAGACGCTCGATGGAAAAATTACTCGTCCGACAACTGATAAGGTTAAGGGCGCTATTTTTAATATGATTGGCCCATTCTTTGATGGTGGGCGTGTTTTGGATTTGTTTTCTGGTAGCGGTAGCCTTGCTATTGAAGCTATCTCACGTGGGATGGATGAAGCGGTCATGGTTGAACGCAATCGTAAGGCGCAAGCTATTATTACAGAAAATATCAAAATGACGAAATCTGAACAGCAATTCCATTTGATGAAGATGGATGCTAATAAAGCGATCGGCATGGTCAAAGGGCCTTTTGATTTGGTTTTGTTGGACCCGCCTTATGCGAAAGAGGAAATCGTTAAAAATATCACTGACATGGAAGAAGCTGGACTTTTGTCTGAAGATGTGATGATTGTATGTGAAACAGACAAAGCTGTGGATTTGCCAGAAGAGATTTCAAACTTTGGCATTTGGAAACAAAAAACATACGGAATTAGTAAGGTGACGGTTTACATTAGATAGTAAATGTCATGATATCCTTGATGGAGGCAATATGACAAAAATTGGTTTGGTGACGGGATCTTTTGACCCTGTGACAAATGGACATCTTGATATTATAGCGCGTGCGAGTCGACTATTTGATACGCTTTACGTGGGGATTTTTTACAATAAAAATAAAACAGGGTTGTTTAGCATTGCTGAGAGAAAGGCTATGTTAGAAGAAGCAGTCCAAGCTTTCCCAAATGTAAAGGTCGTGACAGCACAGGATTCTTTAGCAGTTGATGTGGCAAGAGAGTTAAAGGCTGGCTATTTGGTTAGAGGAATTCGAGATGCTAAAGATTTGGAATATGAGGCAAGTATGGATTTCTTCAATCATCACTTAGCTAATGATATTGAGAGTGTTTATTTACTTACCTCACCAGAGTGGCTTCATGTCTCATCTAGTCGTATTCGCGAATTGATGCATTTTCATTCGGATATTTCGGCCTTTGTTCCAGAAAGCGTTGTGAAAAAAGTGGAGGAAAAATATGACAATCTTAAACGCATTTAAAGGGATTTTGAAAAAGTTAGGTCGTATTTTATACCGCTTTAAATGGTGGATACTAGGAGTAGTGGAAACTGTATTTCTCATCTTTAGTTTATTTTATCCCCTCGACTATTATGTTGAAATGCCTGGGGGTGCTTATGATGTTCGTAGTGTTTTAACCGTTAATAACAAAACAGATAAAGACGAAGGTTCCTATAACTTTGTAGCGGTGACAGTGAGTCAAGCGACGCTTGCTCAGCTGGTTTATGCTTGGTTAACACCGCATACGGAGATTTCAACGGCTGCCGCAACAACAGGTGGCTACAGTAATGAAGATTACATGCGTATTAATCAATACTACATGGAAACTTCACAAAATACAGCGACCTACCAAGCTTTAACCCTAGCAGGGAAAGACGTTAAGCTTGATTATCAAGGTGTCTATGTCCTAAATGTAACCAAAAATTCAACCTTTAAAGGACTTTTACATCTAGCTGATACGGTTACTGGTGTAAATGGTAAAACGTTCAAGAGTTCACAAGAATTGATGGCTTATGTAGCAGACTTGGATCTTGGCTCTAAAGTCACTGTTCAAGAAATTTCAAACGGTAAAACAAAAGAGGTTTCTGGTAAAATCATTGAATTGCCAAATGGTAAAAATGGTATCGGTATTGGTTTAGTCGATCATACCAAGGTGTCATCTGATGTCGATGTGACTTTTGATACCAGTGGTGTTGGTGGACCTAGTGCAGGCTTGATGTTCACCCTTGATATTTATGATCAAGTTAATAACGAAGACCTTCGTAAAGGTCGTAAAATTGCTGGTACTGGTACCATTGAATCAGATGGTTCTGTTGGTGATATCGGCGGAGCAGGCTTAAAAGTTGTCTCAGCTGCCAAATCTGGTGCAGATATTTTCTTTGTTCCAAATAATCCAGTCGATAAAGAAACATTGAAAAAAGATCCTGATGCTAAGACAAATTACGAAGAAGCCAAAGAAGCTGCTAAAGACCTTGATACAGACATGAAAATTGTCCCTGTCAAGAATGTCCAAGAAGCGATTGATTACCTAAGAAGTACAAATTAATACAAGAAGCATCTCTTTTAGACTAGCTAAAAGAGGTGTTTTTTGATGCATCAGTTAACTTTTTCTTAAGCTTTATTTTTTACAATGGTTTAAAATGAAGAGGTGGAATACTAATAGATTGGAGGAGTGTATGACAAACTGGCAGAAGCGTTTGGTGATTGGCTTTAATATTGCAGCCCTGTTTATCTTTTTAGATGTTAGTTTGTTAATTTTTATTAGATCTGTAAATGGTCATGGTATTTATCAGACCTTAGGCATGAAGTGGCTGACTTTCTCAGCTTGGGTACTTTGTTATGCTTCCTTATGGATGTTCCAAGGAATTGCTTATATGTTTGTTAAACGTCTCTCCTTGGCAAAAGAACAGCGAAATAGTCGCTGAGTATTGAAAAGCTAGATTTTTTATCTAGCTTTTTTGGTTGATAATAGATTTGTAAAGGCACTGAAATATCACTATCGGGGTGGAAAATGCTATAATATTGCTATGACAGAAAAGCTAACGATTTTACATCTGAATGATTGGCATTCTCATTTTGAAAATTATCCAAAAATCAAACGTTTTTTTCAAGAATATCCTGAGACAAATGAAGTTATTCGCCTTGATATTGGGGATAATATTGACCGCTGGCATCCGATGACAGATATCAGTAAGGGAAAATGTAATGTTCAATTTTTAAACGAGCTTAAGATTGACTTTGCGACCATTGGTAATAATGAAGGAATTGGTCTGGCAAAACATTGGTTAAATGAGGTTTATCAAGAGGCTGACTTTGATGTTATTTTAGGAAACTTAGAAGACGATAATGGTCGCCCCGACTGGGCAGTACCTTATAAAATTTATGAGACCAAAGCAGGCACTAAGATTGCTTTTTTAGCTTATACTTTTCCCTATTATCTGACTTATAAACCAGGTGGATGGACAGTCCTTGACCCTTTAGAATGCTTAAAAAGAGACCTTGCTATTAAGGAAGTGCAAGAAGCAGATTTTAGAATATTATTAAGCCATTTGGGACTTCCTTGGGATGAAAAAATCACCGCTGCTTGTCCAGAAATTGATTTGATTATTGGGGCTCATACGCATCATGTCTTTGAAGATGGAGCCTGTCTTAATGGCACTTACATGGCAGCTGCAGGAAAATACGGTCAGTTTGTCGGTGAAATTAATCTCAGCTTTGATAATCATGAAATGACTAATATCACAATCCACGCTCATGAAACTAGTCATATGGCAAGTAAACCAGGAGATAAAGAATGGATTGAAAAAATTGTTTCAGATGGTCGCAAGCTTTTAGGGCAAGAAATGGTGAAGCAATTTGATGAGGATTTGAGTTTAGACGAGTCTTGTCAATTGGTTATGGATGCTATGAAAGATTATGCCAAAGCAGATATTGCCATGATAAATTCTGGCTTGGTTGTGGAGCCTTTTACTAAGGACATTACTAAAGATACTTTGCACCATTCGCTTCCGCATCAAATGCGACTAGCAAGGTTAGAAGTAAGCACCGATGAGTTAGCCGAAATCTGTCAAGATGTTTATTCGCAAGCAGAATTGTTAGCTAGACAACAGATCCGTGGCATGGGATTTCGCGGTAAGGAATTTGGGACCGTTTTAACGAGTGGCTTTGCTTACAAAAACGGAAAAATAGTGTATAATGAAAAGGTTACGAATGAAAAGGAGACTGTCAGTCTAGTCTTGGTTGATCAATACTATTTTGCACGCTATTTTGAAAGCATTAAATCACATCAAGCTGAGCTGCTTTTTCCTGAATTGCTTCGAGAACTGGTAGAAGACTACCTCAGACATAAAGAATAAGTTTTACGATGGATGAAGAGAGGAGACCGATGAGAAAAGATATCTCTCCTGAAATGTACAATTACAATAAATTTCCTGGTCCACAATTCGTGGCACTTTCTGATCGTGTCAAAAGCGATGATATCGAGTTGTTGATTTTAGCCAATGAAAAAGATGCTTTTAATGCAACTGTGTTTAGTCAACGATTTTCAGAGATTTTGCTTAAATATGACTACATCGTCGGAGATTGGGGAAATGAACAGCTACGTCTAAAAGGTTTTTACAAAGATGACCGCGACGTTAAAAAGGCTAATCGTATTTCACGTTTAGATGATTACCTCAAAGAGTATTGTAACTTTGGCTGTGCTTATTTTGTTCTTGAAAATAAAGAGCCACGTGCTGTGAAGTCTGAAGAAGAAAAACAAACAAGACGTCATAAATCACAAAAACGTTCGTCTGGTAAGAAAAAAGCTGACCGTTCAGGAAATCAACATTTTACCAGTCAAAAACGTAAAGAAAGCAAAGGACGCAGTGAGCGTCACCAAAAACGTGAACAACAAAAAGAAATTCAGTCGGCAAAACAATTTGTCATTCGCCGCAAAGAGAAATAGGAAGGAAATAAATTTACAGAATGCAAACAGAAACTAAGGACATGAAGCCCTCTATTTACGGTTTAACACGTGATGAACTCATCGAATGGGCAATCGAACACGGTGAAAAGAAATTCCGTGCAACACAAATTTGGGATTGGCTTTACCGTAAACGTGTCCAATCTTTTGAAGAAATGACAAACATTTCAAAAGATTTTATCGCTATTTTAAATGAAAATTTCTGCGTTAACCCATTGAAACAACGTGTCGTCCAAGAAGCATCAGATGGTACCGTCAAATACTTGTTTGAATTGCCTGATGGGATGTTGATTGAAACAGTTTTGATGCGCCAACACTATGGCTTGTCAGTCTGTGTAACATCACAAGTCGGTTGTAACATGGGTTGCTCATTCTGTGCCAGCGGTTTGATTAAAAAACAACGTGATTTGACAAGTGGTGAAATCACTTCACAAATTATGATGGTACAAAAATACTTTGATGAACGTGGTCAAGATGAGCGCGTGAGTCACGTCGTTGTTATGGGGATTGGTGAACCATTTGATAACTACGATAACGTGCTTCGCTTTGTTCGTACGATTAACAATGACAATGGTCTTGCTATCGGTGCACGTCACATCACAATTTCAACATCAGGTTTGGCACACAAAATTCGTGAATTTGCTCATGAAAGCTTGCAAGTTAACCTTGCCGTTTCTCTTCACGCGCCAAATAATGAATTACGTTCACAAATCATGCGTGTCAACCGTTCATTCCCACTTGAAAAACTCTTTGCTGCGATTGAATACTACGTTGAAACAACTAACCGTCGTGTGACATTTGAGTATATCATGTTAAATGATGTTAATGACTCACCAGAAAACGCACAAGAATTGGCTGATTTGACGAAAAAAATCCGCAAATTATCATACATCAACTTGATTCCATATAACCCAGTATCTGAACACGACCAATACCGCCGTTCAAGTAAAGAACACGTTGCAGCCTTTTACGATGTTCTTAAGAAAAATGGTGTTAACTGTGTCGTTCGTCAAGAACACGGAACTGATATTGATGCCGCTTGTGGTCAATTGCGTTCAAATACAATGAAACGTGACCGCCAAAAAGCTGCTAAAGCAAAATAAGAAGGTAAAATGAGAAAGCTATTTGATGAAGAACTTGAGTTGACAAGCATAGGGCGTAAGGTGACAATAACTTTGGTGGGGATTTACATCCTTGCCCTTTGCTTCTTGTGTTTTAGTCCGCAACCATTTAAAATTGATGGGGTTGAGACACCCAATATCATTTATTATGGACGCTTACGTTTGCTTTTGGTGCCGTTTAACAGTTTGATTGGTATTGGTCAGCTTGATAGTGCCTTTGAAGCATTTTGGGTATTTGCGCAAAATGTCACCAATATGTTTCTTGTTTTTCCATTGATGTTTGGCTTGATTTGGCTATTTCCAAAATTGCGTCAGTGGAAGCGAGCTTGGCTATTTGCTTTTGGAGTGAGTCTAGTGATTGAAACGACTCAATTGCTTGTAGATTTACTCTATAATGCTAATCGGGTCTTTGAAATTGATGATCTTTGGACTAATTCGTTAGGTGGCTTACTAGCTTTGGGGCTTTACACAGTTATTTACAAAAAATATCACAAGTAGTTATTTATAGGTCAGGAAAAACTCCTGACCTTTTTCATATGAGAAGCTTAGGGCAGGAAACTTGACTTAGAGTCTACTCAAGGGTGTATAATATCAGCTAGAAAGCAGGTTTTAATGAAAATTATAAAGGATCTCTGGTGGTTTTTTAGGCTGGAGAAAAAACGGTATATTATTGGAATTCTTGCTCTTATTTTGGTGGCAATTTTAAACCTTGTCCCTCCAAAAGTTATGGGCGGAGTTATTGATCGAGTGACATCTGGTGAGTTAACACAAGGGCAATTGCTGATGAGCTTATTCTTGTTGGTTTTATCAGCTTTTGCTATGTATTTTTTACGTTATATTTGGCGAATGTATATCTTGGGAACGTCGTATCGTCTTGGTCAGATTATGCGTTTTCGCTTATTTGATCATTTTACAAAAATGTCACCTAATTTTTATCAAAAACATCGTACGGGTGATTTGATGGCGCATGCTACCAATGATATTAATGCACTGACACGTTTAGCAGGCGCTGGAGTTATGTCAGCAGTAGATGCGACAATTACGGCTTTTGTGACTTTGGTGACAATGGCTTTTAGTATTTCTTGGCAAATGACCTTGGTAGCGGTGATTCCTTTGCCATTTATGGCATATGCAACAAGTCGTTTAGGACGAAAGACTCACCAAGCGTTTGGAAAATCTCAAGCTGCCTTTTCAGAATTAAATAATAAGGTTCAGGAGTCCGTGTCAGGTATCAAAGTAACCAAGTCATTTGGATATCAAGAAGATGAACTTCAGTCTTTTCAAGAAATCAATGATATGACTTTTGTTAAGAACATGAAAACCATGAAATATGATGTCATGTTTGATCCTTTAGTGCTTTTATTTATTGGGGCAAGTTATGTTTTGTCATTGTTGATGGGAGCTTTTATGGTATCAGCCGGTCAAGTGACGGTTGGTAATTTAGTAACCTTTATCACTTACTTAGATATGCTAGTTTGGCCCTTAATGGCAATTGGTTTTCTTTTTAATATGATTCAACGCGGTTCTGTCTCTTATAATCGTATTAATCGTCTTTTGAAAGAAACATCTGATGTCCAAGAAAGTAAACAGCCTTTGCAGACTATTCAGAATGGTACTTTGGTTTATGATATTGATTCGTTTCATTATGAAAATGAGGAGACGTTATCAGATATTCATTTTGCTCTAGAACAGGGGCAAACGCTGGGATTAGTTGGGCAGACCGGTTCTGGTAAGACTACCTTGATTCGTTTGTTGTTACGTGAATATGATTTGACTGATGGTCGGATTATGCTTGATGGCAACAATATCAAGGATTACAAGTTATCTGATTTACGCCGTTTGATTGGTTATGTCCCACAGGATCAATTTTTATTTGCCACTAGTATTTTAGAAAATATTCGTTTTGGAAATCCCGATGCCTCTTTAGAAAAGGTTGAAGCAGCAACGAAGTTATCTCGAGTTTATGATGACATTATGGCAACACCAGATGGCTTTGAAACTTTGATTGGTGAGAAAGGGGTTAGTCTTTCTGGTGGTCAAAAACAGCGGATTGCTATGAGTCGTGCCATGATTCTTGATCCTGAAATTTTGATTTTGGACGATTCTTTGTCAGCAGTAGATGCTAAGACAGAACATGCTATTATTGAGAATCTTAAGCAAACTCGTCAACATAAATCGACAATTATCACAGCACATCGTTTGAGTGCGGTGGTTCATGCTGATTTAATCTTAGTCTTGCAAGATGGGCATATCATTGAACGAGGGCGTCATGA
The DNA here is from genome assembly GCF_004352745.1 of Streptococcus sp. KCJ4932. Classification (NCBI taxonomy): domain Bacteria; kingdom Bacillati; phylum Bacillota; class Bacilli; order Lactobacillales; family Streptococcaceae; genus Streptococcus; species Streptococcus sp. KCJ4932. The sequence continues at coordinate 13,233 of NZ_SJWW01000009.1, forward strand.
GGATCTTATTAAGCAAGGTGGCTGGTATGCAGATACTTATGAAGCTCAGCAATTAGAAATGGAAGGAGATAGTGATGAAGAATAATGCAAATCAGTGGCGTGTATTTAAGCGCCTCATGAGCTATCTCAAACCTTATAAATTCTTAACTGCCTTAGCTCTAGGTCTTTTACTACTAACAACGGTTGTTAAGAGTCTGATTCCACTGATTGCTTCTTACTTTATTGATCATTTTTTGACGGATATGAATCAGACTGCCATGCTGATTTTAGTTGGTTATTACCTCATGTATGTCTTGCAGACGCTTATCCAGTATTTTGGAAATTTCTTCTTTGCGCGTGTGTCTTATAGCATTGTTAGAGATATTCGAAGAGATGCCTTTGCAAACATGGAAAAACTCGGTATGGCTTACTTTGACAAAACTCCCGCGGGTTCTATTGTCTCTCGTATTACAAATGATACTGAAGCTATCAGTGATATGTTTTCAGGCCTTTTATCAAGCTTTATTTCGGCTATTTTTATCTTTTCAGTAACTCTGTTAACCATGTTGAAATTGAATGCGACATTGACAGCTTGGGTTGTGATTTTCTTGCCATTTATCTTTGTTTTGGTTAATCTTTATCGCAAAAAATCGGTAAGTGTGATTGAAAAAACACGTGCATTGTTGTCAGATATTAACAGTAAATTGTCTGAGAGCATCGAAGGGATCCGAATTATTCAATCCTTTAGTCAAGAAGAGCGTTTGAAAGATGAATTTGAAGCTATCAATGAAGAGCATGTATTTTATGCTAATCGTTCGATGGCATTAGATAGTCTTTTCTTGCGCCCTGCTATGTCACTTCTGAAGTTATTAGCATATGCTATTTTAATGGCCTATTTTGGTTTTCGTGGAATGGAAATTGGTATTTCTGCTGGTTTGATGTATGCCTTTATCCAATACGTTAATCGTCTTTTTGATCCTTTGATTGAAGTGACTCAGAATTTTTCAACTTTGCAAACCTCAATGGTTTCAGCTGGACGGGTGTTTGATTTGATTGATGAACAGCAATATGAACCTGAACAAAATGGTGTGTTAGATTTTGTGCAAGATGGCAATATTGAGTTTAAAAATGTGAGTTTTTCTTATGATGGAAAACGCCGGATTTTAGACAATATTTCCTTTAAGGTTAATCAAGGTGAGACGATTGCCTTTGTAGGATCGACTGGATCAGGAAAGTCATCAATTATTAATGTCTTTATGAGGTTTTACGAGTTCCAATCAGGTCAAGTTTTACTGGATGGTAAAGATATTCGTGATTATTCTAAAAAAGCTTTGCATAAAAATGTTGGTTTGGTACTGCAAGAACCATTCTTGTATCATGGTACTGTGGAATCTAATATTAAAATGTATCAGGATATTTCTGATGATGCTGTTCAAGCTGCCGCAGCCTTTGTGGATGCTGATCAGTTCATTCAAAAATTACCTGATAAATATGAGACAAAAGTGACAGAACGTGGTTCAAGTTTTTCAACAGGTCAACGTCAACTTTTGGCATTTGCAAGAACCGTAGCTAGTCAGCCGAAGATTTTAATTTTGGATGAAGCGACAGCAAACATTGATTCAGAAACGGAAAACACTGTTCAAGAGTCTTTGAAGAAAATGCGTCAAGGCCGTACAACCATTGCCATTGCTCACCGCTTATCAACCATTCAAGATGCTGACTGTATCTATGTCCTAGACAAAGGTAAGATTATTGAGTCAGGAACTCATGATGAATTGCTAAGTTTGAAAGGAACTTACCATCGTATGTATCAACTGCAAGCAGGTATGATGGAAAATTAAACTGATAACCAATTTGCTAAAGAGCAGATTGGTTTTTTGTTGCCAAAAACATGACAAAAGTCATATAATGTCATGACATTATAAGCTAAAAAGCTCAGCTATTTTTTTCTAAAATAAAATCATCAAATAAAGAGAAAAATGGAGCTTATGAAATGATTACGGTTGAAAATATCTCAAAGACCATTAAAGGAAAAACTATTTTACAGGACATCTCGTTTGAAGTGGCTGCCGGAGATTGTGTGGCTCTGATTGGTCCAAATGGTGCCGGGAAAACCACTTTGATGTCATGCTTGTTAGGAGATTTGAAAATTAGTAAAGGAAAGATTGTCATCAATGGTTTAGCCCCAAATAGTCAGCGATTAAAAGATTCAGTAGCTGTTTTACCACAAGAAAATCGCTTGCCAGAAAAATTGAGAGTATGTGAATTAATTGCATTTTTTAAAGCGATTAGCAAGACCCCTTTAACTGATAAAGAGATTGATTACATTTTGCAATTTAGCAAGGAACAAAAAAATCAGCTAACTGAGAAATTATCGGGTGGTCAAAAGCGCTTGTTGGCTTTTACTTTGTGCCTTATTAGCCAACCCAAAATTCTTTTCTTAGACGAACCAACAGTAGCAATGGATACTTCAACGAGACAACATTTTTGGCAAATTATCCAAAGCCTGAAAGAAAAAGGTGTAACGATTTTTTATTCGAGTCATTACATTGAAGAAGTCGAACATACGGCTGAGCGCATTTTAGTTTTACATCATGGAAAGTTGCTACGTGATACGACTCCATTTGCTATGAGAGAAGCTGAACATGAAAAACAAGTTACCTTGCCAAAAACATTTTTACCGTTTGTTAATAGCTTAGCAAATGGTTATCGCATTAAAGTAAAGAATGACTCAGTTACTTTTATGACAAAAGAGATTGATAGTGTCTGGCAGAAATTACAGAAACATGGTTGCCAGATTTCCGATATTGAAATTCAAAATAAAACCTTATTAAATACATTATTTGACCAAACACAGGAGAATGAAAAATGATTGCTTTATTAAAAGTTGAATGGATTAAAACGAAACGTACTTGGCTAACCTTTGTATTATCTATTGGAATGCCGGTTTTCTTTTTCTTGTTCTTTTCTGGGATGGAGCTCTCTCCAGATTTAAAAGAGCAGAAGGTGCTGGTGATGAGTTATATGTTAACCATGACAGCATTTTCAATGTCAAGCTTTGGCTTCTTCTCATTTCCAGCTATGCTTGTGGAAGATAAGACTAGCGATTGGTTGACTTATATTGAACATTCTTCGGTTTCAATTTGGCAGTATTATCTATCAAAAGTGATTCGAGTTTTAGTTTGCTTTTTACTGTCTATTTTAGCAACGTTTTTATTTGGTGCGATTTTTCGTGGGGTGACAATGCCGCTTAGCCGCTGGTTGGGTTCAGCAGCCTTATTGTTATTGTCAAGTTTACTATTTCTAGCTTTTGGTTTGTTGATTTCGCAAATGAAATCACAACAGTTAATGACAATTGTCGGTGATATTGCCTTTCTTGGATTGGCTATTATCGGTGGTTCTTGGATGCCAATCGAGACCTTTCCAGAGTGGATGCAAAAGCTAGCCAAAGTAACACCGATTTATCATGTGAATATCTTGGTGACGGACTTTGCTAAAAATGCTCAATTAAATTGGCAGTCCTTGATTATTGTGCTTGGCTATGCCATAATAATAGCAGCGTTAGCGCTTATGATTAAGAATAAAATTGAGGTTAAATGATGTTGAAAAGGATTAGGAATGTTCACTCCTTATTTTATCTGCCATTAGCTTTTTTAGCTTTTCCTGTTTTGGGTGTTTTCTTTTTCGGTTATCCAGTTTGGACTCTGGGGATAACAGCGGCTTTTTTGCTTGGCTACCTTTTTCTTGTCAATTTTGAAGAAAATCCCTTAACCAATTCTTGCTGGTTACTCATGCTATCTTATATTATCTACATGACACTTTGTGTTGATGGTGGCATGATGTGGTTTACTTTTTATTTTAATAGTTTGCTTGTTTTTCAATTTCAAGATGATTATCGCTCATTTCGTTTTATTTCCTACGATTTAGCCATGCTTTTCATGATGTTTGTAGGAATGACTTTGACAGAAGATATAACGACTCGTGTGATGATTTTTCTTGTTCCTGTTGTGAATTATGCCATTTTATTTCATTGGATGAATGCTCGAAAAAATGAAGCACAAGAAAAAGCTATCATGGAAAAGAATCGTACCATTAATTTGTTACTAGCTGAAAATGAGCGAAACCGTATTGGACGTGATTTGCATGACACCTTGGGTCATGTCTTTGCTGCCATGACTTTAAAAACAGAGTTAGCACTTAAGCAATTAGAGAAAGGAAAATACGACCTTGTCAAAAAGCAATTAGAAGAATTAAACCAAGCTAGCCGCTCTTCGATGCATGATGTTAGAAATATCATCAATAATCTCAAGTTTAGAACACTTGAAGAAGAGATTGAGCAGTTGGAGCATTTCTTTGCTATGACGGAGATTGATTATCAGTTGAAAAATGATTTGAATTTAGAAACTATGGCGCCTGTCTTGCAATCGACTTTGTGCATGATTTTGCGAGAACTAAGTAATAACGTCATTAAGCATAGTCAGGCTAATCAATGTCGTTTTCATTTATTTGAAAAAGAAGGAAAGGTATTTGTCAGAGTAGAAGACAATGGTGTTGGTTTTGAAAAATTAACAGGGAATGAACTCCAATCTATTCGTGACAGACTTCTCTTAGTTGAGGGAAAAATTCAGATTCTGTCACAAGCTCAACCGACACTTATCCAAGCTGAATTGGGGTTAAAGGAGAAATAGGATGAAATTATTAGTTGCTGAAGATCAATCCATGCTGCGAGATGCTTTGTGCCAATTGTTGCTCATGGAAGATGATGTCGATGAGATTTTACAAGCCAGTGATGGTGAACAAGCTATTGGAATATTAAAAACGGAGTCTCCAGATGTGGCAATTCTTGATGTGGAAATGCCAAAAAAATCTGGACTGGATGTTTTAGAGTGGGTTCGAAAAAATAAGGAGATGAAGGTTATCATTGTGACAACCTTTAAACGAGTTGGTTACTTTGAACGTGCAGTAAAGGCAGGTGTTGATGCTTATGTGTTGAAAGACCGTTCAACTTCTGAGTTGATGTCAACAATCCACACAGTGCTTGCAGGCAAAAAAGAGTATTCACCGGAATTGATGGAATCTATGATAAGCCAGGATAATCCGTTGAGTCCCCAAGAAAAGCGTATTTTACAATTGATTTCACTTGGAAAATCGAATCAAGATATTGCTGATACCCTTTATCTTTCAAATGGAACGGTGAGAAATTACACATCATCAATTTTTAATAAATTATCAGCCAATAATCGTGTTGAGGCGGCTAGAATTGCTAGAGACAAAGGTTGGTTATAAAGTAAATTAGAACTCGGTCAAATGGGTTCTTTTTTATTTTCCTCAATTAAAAAACGATTTCTGATTTTTGACATTTTGTTTACAGTTCCTGTTTTACAAGATTTCATTAGCATAATATAATGAAGGTATGGAAAATAAAAAATTAAGTATTGTGCTAGATCAGGCAGTTGTCGATCAGTTAAATCTGAGTAAAGGGCAGCAATTAAAAGCTGAATTATACAATGATAAATTGGTTCTTCAAAAAGAGGGAAAACCAAAACAAGGACGTTTATCAAGCTGGGTTTTAATTTTATCAACTGTCATTTTATGTGTCTTATTTTATGCAGTGAGTTCTATTGAGAAGATGGATCAGATTTTGTTGGTTGGAGATTATTCTATTATTACCTTCTTGATTGGTTTTGGTGGGATACTTGGAATGACCATTTTTACAACAACGCTCATTCGCAACCGGACAGTCTTTCTTGGTGGCATCAAAGCGCGAGTTTTTTGGCGCATGCTTCCTGTTATTGTTGCCTCGTTTGCGGTGATTTTACTGTTAGCTCTTCTCGGCTTTGGTTGGCTGCTGGAGCAGATTTTCACGGGTGCTTCTTTTGACAAGTTAACTTCGAGTTTGATTTTAGGTGCATCAATCTATGCGGTCAGTCTTTTTTGGGGGCAAATAGCAGAGATGATTAGGGCGACTTGGTTGACAACCGTTTTTACAGTGATTATGGTCAGTGGTGTCTTTGTCGCAATGGCGACGAATCGATCTTTGCAGTGGTGGCATTTCAACTTAAGCTTTTTGGGAACACAAGCTGCTAAGGAAAGTTGGCAATTTAATCTGACTTTGATTTTGTCAGCCTTGGTTTTGGTTGCTTTGGTGGATTACTTGTTTGTCGCTTTAGGTGAAAAATATGGTAAAAACTGGAAATTAAGAGCTATACGTATCATGTTGACCATCTTAGGGATTGATTTGGGAGCAGTTGGCTTTTTCCCGAATGACGCTAGCTCACATCTCTTGCATACCAGAGTAGCAGGGTATCTGGTTTTGATTATCATTGCCTTAATTATCAGTGTTAAATGGCTTTTGCCAGAAGTAACGCGAGATTTCTTGATTATGTCTTATGCTATTGGTGGCATGTTGGTTGGATTAGAAATCGCCTTTCAGGGTATTCATTACTTATCTTTAACAGCTTTTGAATTGAGTGCCTTCTTACTTGCTTTTGCTTGGTTGATTCGATTAATCACCCATTTAGAAGGACTCTTATCCCCTGAAACAAAAGAAATCACTTTAACCCTTGAATAGATTCTAAATCTCTGAGTTTGACTTAGCGTTCTTGCTAGGAAAAACTTAGAGATTTTTTAATTAAATCAACAAAATAATGAAAAATGTTGAATTTTTAGAAAATTCATAAAAAACACTTGACAAGTCAAAATCAGGTGTTTATAATGGTAACCAATCAGAAAGTAGCAAGGATTTGCTTACAGGGAGCTCGTGGTTACTGTGAACGAGTAGCAGGTGGTTGTGAAATTGGGCTGATGGTATATTGTTGAAGATAAGAAATATTTTTCAGGTAGGCACCCCTTATCGTGCAGCTCCTTGTTAGAGGAGATAGAGATGGCGGATTATAGTATTTCCGTTAAGTTGAGGTGGCACCGCGCTATACATTAGACGTCCTCGCACAGAAGTTTTTTCTGTGTGAGGTTTTTTGTTTAGTGAATTAAGTGGAAGTGAAAAAGATTTCAAGATACAAGTGAGATAAACACTAGTTGTCAGTGGTAAGTCTCAGGGTAGGCACTCCTTATCGTGCAGCTCCTTGTTAGAGGAGATAGAGATGACGGAGTATATATATCCGTTAAATTGAGGTGGCACCGCGCTATCATTAGACGCCCTCACACAGAAGGTTTTTTCTGTGTGGGGATTTTTTGTTTAAAAAGGGAGGAAATCATGAAAAGAAGAGATAAAGGCTGGCAAATCAGCGACTAGAATTTACAAAAAATACAATTAAAATTTCATGTAGAGAGGACATGACATGCGAAAAATTCTAACTGCTGATACCTTAACACCTATTCTTGCTTATATGCGAGTTCAGGGCGAGCATAAGGTTATTCTTGAATCAATTCCACGAGAAAAAGAGAACGCTCGTTTTTCAATTGTGGCTTACAACCCGGTCTTTGAAATCAAATATGAAAATGGTCAACTGACAGAAAATGGTCAAGTTATTGCTGGTGACCCGCTTGACTACCTCAATCAAGTAACAGTCAAAGGAGCTAGTAGTGATTTGCCATTTGGTGGCGGCGCAATTGGTTTTGTCGGTTATGACATGATTGGGCTTTATGAAAATATTGGTGAGATTCCAGAAGATACTATTGGAACGCCGGATATGCATTTCTTTGTTTACGAGTCTTATCTAATTTTTGACCACAAGACTGAAAAAGTCTACGTGGTGGAAGATAATATTTACAGCAAACGTGATAACGATGCAACGCGCCAAGCACTTGGCAAGGTTGTCAAAGATTTACAAACCCAAGCACCGAATGAATTTAGTCCACAAAATCTTCATCCTTTGACTTTTGTTAATCATATTGAAAAGTCTGCTTTTGAAGAGATGGTAGCCAGAGCTAAGAAGTTGATTCGTCAAGGAGATATGTTCCAATGTGTGCTGAGCCAACGTTTCTCAAGTCCATTTGATGGAGACCCGCTTGATTATTATCGTAATTTGCGTGTGACTAATCCATCAAATTATCTTTATTTCTATGATTTTGGTGACTATCAGATTATTGGCGCAAGTCCAGAAAGTCTGGTTTCTGTGAAAAATGGTGAAGTAACCACTAATCCAATTGCAGGGACTCGTCCAAGAGGTGCCGATGATACTGAGGATGCTGCGCTAGCTAAAGACTTGCAAGCTGATATTAAAGAAACAGCTGAGCATCGCATGCTAGTTGACCTTGGTCGAAATGATATTGGAAGAATTTCCCAAAATGGTACGGTCAAGGTAACTAAGTACATGGAAGTAGAGTATTTCCGTTATGTCATGCACTTAACCAGTGTGGTTAAAGGGCAACTGTTACCAGGTGTTCAAAGTATTGATGCCTTAAAAACAACATTGCCAGCTGGTACCGTATCAGGGGCACCGAAAATTCGTGCCATGAAGCGCATCTATGAATTGGAAGAAGAAAAGCGTGGCGTTTATGCGGGAGCGATTGGTTATCTTTCAGCAACTGGTGATATGGATTTTGCCATTGCTATTCGAACAATGATTCTTAAAAATCAAAAAGCATATGTTCAAGCAGGCGCAGGAATTGTTTATGACAGCGTTCCAGAAAATGAATTTTACGAAACCATCAATAAGGCCAAAGCCATGACACGAATAGGGGATAGCAAATGATTTTATTAATTGATAATTACGATTCTTTTACCTATAACCTAGCACAGTACCTTGGGACATTTGCAGAGGTAAAAGTTCTACGAAATGATGATGACACACTTGAAAAAACTGCTCAAGAAGCAGATGCCATTGTTCTATCACCTGGTCCAGGTTGGCCTGCAGATGCTGGAAAGATGGAAGATATGATTCAAGCTTTTGCGGGTCAAAAGCCAATGTTAGGCATTTGTCTTGGGCATCAAGCTATTGCAGAGAGCTTTGGTGGCAAACTTGGTTTAGCTAAAAATGTTATGCACGGCAAGCAAAGTGATATTGATGTTCTCAGCCAATCACCTATTTTTGCTGGGCTTGCTAAAAATATGCCAATTATGCGTTATCACTCAATTGTGGTGACAGACATGCCAGATGATTTTGAGGTAACCGCCAAAACGACTGATGATCAAGAAATCATGGCTATCCAGCATAAACAGTTACCGATTTATGGCCTTCAATTTCACCCAGAAAGTATTGGGTCACCAGATGGGCTTAAAATGATTGAAAACTTTGTACGATTAGTTGTTGAAAAGTAAAGCGAGGGATGGACAATGAAAGAACTCTTTAACCAAATTGCAAATAAGGAAGATTTATCAGAAGAACAAGTTGAAAGTTTATTTGATAGTATCTTAAATAACTCGATTTCAGAAAGTGAGATTGCTGCCTTTTTGATGGGACTCAAAGTGAAAGGTGAAACACCTTCTGAGATTACTGGTATTGTACGAGCTCTTAAGAGTCACGCTGTCGATTTACCACAGGATTTTGGGGATGCTATGTGTAACTGCGGAACAGGTGGTGACCAGTCTTATAGCTTTAACATTTCAACAACAGCTTGCTTTATTTTAGCAGCAGGTGGTATTCGTATTGCCAAAGGTGGTAATCGTTCGGTGTCATCAAAATCAGGTTCTGCTGATGTTCTTGAAGCTTTAGGGATCAATATTGCTGCTTCACCAGCAACATTATCAAAAGCTCTTGATGAAGTTGGACTCGCTTTTATCTTTGCGCAAACCATGCATCCAGCTATGCGTTTTATTGGTCCCGCACGTAAAACACTTGGGATTCCAACTATTATGAATATCGTTGGTCCTTTGGCAAATCCGCTTGACCTTGAAACGCAGTTGATGGGCTTGTATCGGGCAGACCTCCAAGAAACAGCAGCACAAGTGATGCAAAAACTTGGTCGTAAACGTGCCATTATTGTCACAGGTCCAAATAACATGGATGAAGCAGCTCTTTACGGCAAAAATACTTATACATTGTTAGAAGACGGTCAAATCACTCAACACAGCTTTACTTACAAAGACCTTGGCATGCCAAGAGTTGAGTTAGATGACATTGTTGGCGGAGATGCTAAGCAAAATGCAGATATTTTAGTCAGCGTTCTTGAAAATCAGGCTAGCCCATATCTTGAAACAACCGTGCTAAATGCTGGTCTTGGCTTTTATGCTAACGGTAAAGTTGAGAGTCTAGCAGAAGGGATTGACCTTGCTCGTCAATTAATCGCGGATGGTTCTGCTCTTGCTAAACTTCACCAATTGCAAGAGGTACAAGTATGAGTAAAGAATTTTTACCAACCATTTTAAAGCAAAAAGAAAAAGAAGTTGCCTCTCTAAAACTTGAGCCACTGCAACCTCTTCGTGAGACCTATAAGCTCTACGATTACCTTAAAAATAATGCGAATAAGCTGCAAATTATCACTGAGGTAAAAAAAGCCAGTCCCAGTCTTGGTGACATTAACCTCGAAGTTGATATTGTTAAGCAAGTCAAAATTTACCAAGATAGCGGTGCTGTGATGATTTCTGTTTTGACAGACCCTTTCTTTTTCAAGGGGGACATTGATTATCTTCGTCAGATTTCAAATCAAGTAAAAATTCCAACCTTGGCAAAAGATTTTATCATCGATGAAAAACAGATTATTCGTAGTCGAAATGCAGGAGCAACTGTTATTTTACTGATTGTGGCAGCTCTTTCTGAGACGCGTTTGAAAGAACTTTATGACTTTGCAACAGGATTAGGACTAGAAGTTCTGCTTGAAACGCATAACTTAGCAGAGTTGGAAGTGGCTCATCGCATTGGAGCTAAGATTATCGGAGTTAACAATCGTAACTTGGTGACCTTTGAAACGGATATCAATACAAGCTTGGAGCTATCAACATATTTTAAAGAAGATCCAGTTTATATTTCAGAGTCAGCTATTTTTACTAAAGAAGATGCTAGCCTTGTTGCTCCATTTTTCAATGGGATTTTAGTAGGAACAGCACTTATGAAAGCTGATAATGTTGCTGAAAAAGTGAAGGAGTTGCAAGTTGACAAAGGTTAAAATTTGCGGACTTTCAACCAAAGAAGCTGTTGAACAAGCGGTTAAAAGCGGAGCTGATTATATTGGTTTCGTCTTTGCCAAAAGTAAACGTCAAGTCGGCATAAAACAAGCTAGCCATTTAGCTCAGTTGATTCCAGAAACTGTCCAAAAAGTGGGTGTTTTTGTAAGTCCGACCCTCTTGGAGCTTCAAGAAGCCATAACCAAAGTGCCTCTTGATTTGGTGCAAATTCATGGTGAGTTTGCTGATGAGGACTTTGAAAAAATTGGAGTTCCAAGTATTCGTGCCATTCCTGTCCAAAAAACACTGGAAGAAATTCACACTAAAGCGGATTTTCTATTATTTGACGCCCCCCTAGCTGGTTCCGGAAAGACATTTGATTGGGAGCTGCTAAAGGATAAAAAAATAGCGAAGCCATATTTTTTAGCAGGTGGATTGAGTGTCGATAATGTCGGACAAGCTATAACTTTCTTTCGACCCTACGCTGTTGATGTTTCTTCTGGTGTTGAGACGGATGGTAAAAAAGATTTATTGAAGATTATGAGATTTATAGAAAGTGTGAAAAAATGAGCTATAACCAACCAGATATTAATGGATTTTATGGAAAATTCGGTGGACAGTTTGTCCCTGAAACGCTGATGACAGCCGTTATCGAACTTGATAAAGCTTACCGCGAAGCAAAAGCTGACCCAAGTTTTCAAGCTGAACTTGATGAACTACTTAAAAACTATGTTGGACGTGAAACACCGCTTTATTACGCAGAACGTTTAACCAAACATATTGGTGGCGCTAAAATTTATCTCAAACGTGAAGACCTTAACCATACAGGGGCACACAAAATTAATAATGCTCTTGGTCAAGTTCTTTTGGCTAAACGTATGGGGAAAAAGAAAATCATTGCTGAAACTGGTGCTGGTCAACACGGTGTGGCAACAGCTACAGCAGCTGCACTTTTTGACATGGAATGTACTATTTACATGGGTGAAGAAGATGTCAAACGTCAAGCCCTCAATGTTTTTCGTATGGAGCTGCTCGGTGCTAAAGTACACGCTGTCACAGATGGTTCACGTGTTTTGAAAGACGCTGTTAATGCAGCTCTTCGCGCGTGGGTAGCTAATATTGAAGATACACACTATATCATGGGCTCAGCACTTGGTCCTGCACCTTTCCCAGAAATTGTACGTGATTTCCAATCAGTAATCGGTAAAGAAGCTAAGAAACAATATGCTGAGATTTCAGGCGGAAAATTGCCAGATGCTGTTCTAGCTTGTATCGGTGGTGGCTCAAATGCAATCGGACTTTTCTATCCATTTGTTGAAGATGAATCTGTTGCCCTTTATGGTGCTGAAGCTGCAGGACATGGTCTTGATACTGAAGAGCACGCAGCAACTTTTGCCAAAGGTCGTCCAGGCATTTTGCATGGAGCTTTGATGAATGTTCTCCAAGACCGTCACGGACAAATCATGGAAGCTTTCTCAATTTCAGCAGGTCTTGATTATCCTGGGGTTGGTCCTGAACACTGTCACTTCCAAGATATCGGTCGTGCAACCTATGATTCAATTACGGATGAAGAAGCACTTGAAGCATTTATGCTTTTGTCACGACTTGAAGGGATTATCCCAGCGCTTGAATCAAGTCACGCTGTTGCGCTTACCCAAAAAGTTGCTAAGGAGCTTGGGCCAGACAAATCAATTATCGTTTGTCTATCAGGACGCGGAGATAAGGATGTTGTTCAAGTAAAAGAACGTTTGGAAGCAGAAGGGAAGTAAACGATGACTAAGACACTTACAAAACATCTTCAAGAGATTAAAGCTAGCGGCAAAGGAATTTTTGTTCCTTACATTATGGCAGGTGACCATGATAAAGGTCTTGATGGCTTATTTGAGACGATTGATTTATTGGAAAATAGTGGAGCTTCTGCCATTGAAGTAGGGATTCCATGGTCTGATCCCGTCGCTGATGGCCCAGTTATTGAATTAGCTGGTCAACGAAGTCTTGCTAAAGGCGTTAATTTGACTGCGATTGTTGAAAAATTACAAGAACAAACAGTCGAAGTGCCTTTGGTCATTATGACTTACATCAATCCTGTTTACCAATACGGCATTGAAAAATTTGTTAAAGATTTGGCCAATACCTCTGTTAAAGGTTTGATTATTCCTGACTTGCCACATGAGCATGAAAATCTTATCAAGCCATACCTTGATAATACAGATATTGCCCTTGTTCCACTGGTTAGCTTGACTACTGGCATCGAACGCCAAAAGACTTTGTGTCAAAATGCTGAAGGTTTCATCTATGCGGTTGCTATCAACGGTGTTACAGGAAAAACTGGTAATTACCGAGATGATTTGGACAAACATTTGGCAAATCTTGAAGCTGTTGCTGACATTCCAGTATTAACAGGATTTGGAGTGTCAACAAAAGCTGATATCGAGCGTTTTAATAAGGTGTCAGATGGCGTCATTGTCGGAACTAAAATTGTTCGAGATTTACACGAAGGTAAAGCAGATGACGTCGCAGCATTTGTAACATATGGCTCAAATTATCAAAAATAAAAGAAAACCACTCGATTGAGTGGTTTTTATGATATTTAAAACAAATCAATAATTAATTTTAAGTTTAAGACAGTTAAAATGATTGCTACTAAGTAGCCTAAAATAGAATTCCATTTGCTATTGACGAAGTCTCCCATAATCTTGCGATTTGATGTGAAATACACCAAAGGGAAAATAGAGAAAGGAAGTGCAAGAGATAGGAAGACTTGCGAGTAAACAATTAATTGATCAAGGACACTTTCTTGACTACCGTAGAGCACAGCCACAATCATAACGGGAGCTAGTGCAGCCAAACGTGTGACAAGTCTGATAAGCCATTGTGGTAAGCGTAATTTTAAGAAACCTTCCATAACGATTTGCCCCGTTAGGGTTCCTGTGATGGTAGAATTCTGCCCGCTAGCTAATAAGGCGACAGCAAATAAGGTTGATAAAGCAGCGCTAGCAACTGTACCTGCAATATTTGAATCTTGAAGAGCTTCATACATTTGTGAAAAAGCGTTGATTTCATTTGCGTGCCCATAAAAGAGTGATGCTCCTAAGATAAGAAGAAGTGAGTTCACCACAAAAGCAACTGTTAGTTGAATATTAGAATCCCAAGTCATAAAACGAACCGCTTGTTTAATAGAAGATTGACTGGAATAATCAACTTTACGTGTTTGTGAAATGGATGAGTGAAGATAGAGATTATGTGGCATTACGGTTGCACCAATAATCCCTAAAGCAAGTGTCAATTTACTATTAACACCACTTTGATGCAAATCTATGATAGACGGCTGAGGAATATAGCCATGTAAAATACCTGAGAAACTTGGTTTTGATAACAAGACTAGATATAAGAAGATAATCAAAATCGTTGCAATCAAGGTTGAAACCAAAGCTTCAATTTTACGAAAGCCAAGCTTCATCAAGGATAAGAGAATAAAAACATCTAAGATAGTTATTAAAATGGAAAATAGCAACGGCCATCCAAATAGTAAATGGAGCGCAATCCCAGAGCCGATAACTTCTGCTAAGTCTGTTGCCATCAAGGCTAATTCAATGACAATGAATAAAAGAATACGTAGTTTTTTAGGTAAATGAGCAGCAGTCGCCTGAGCTAAATCCTTTCTTGTAACAATTCCTAATTTTCCCGCCATCTGCTGTAACTGCATCGCAATCAGAGATGATATCAGTATAACTGATAAAAGGAGATATTTATAAGTAGCCCCACCGACAACACTAGTAATCCAGTTACCAGGGTCCATGTAACCAACAGCTACTAAAGCTCCTGGTCCAATAAAGGCTCGAAGTGTTTGCCAAAATGAGGCATTTTTTGGAACCGCAATACTTTGATTGACCTCACTAAGTGATTTTTGAGAAGTAACAGTAGTTTCCAAAGGCAGCCCTCTTTTCTAAAACTCTTATTCAAGGCCTATTATAGCAGAAGAATTTTAAAAATAAAGTATTTTTAACTATATTTAATAAAAAAATTAAGTGCGCTTAAAAATCATAAGTAAAAGATAGCCTAAAAATAGAAAAGGAACAAAGGGAATGCGTTTATTTTTATAAAAAAGACAATACAAAATTCCTATTAAAGAACCCAGTTCAACAATCCACAAAATGCTCTCCAAATCAAGAAAAAGACTCAAACTGGCTAGGTAGAAAAAATCACCGCTACCGATTTTTATGTCAAATAGCTCAGCTATGATGCCAAGTAACAGAAGAATAATGCTTACCGTATTAAGAGGAAGAAAAAGGAGTAAAGAAGCACTGGGTAGTAACCAGATTAATAGAGGAAAGGATTGGTGTTTTAAATCATATAGACTAAGCGTCATGCTAAAAAAGAAAATAAAGAGAGTAGCCGGTCTAATAACTTCGTGGTAGCAAAGAGCAGTTGCAAGTCCGCAGACAAATTCAAAAATGCCATACCATAAAGGAATTTTACTTTTGCAAAAATGGCAGCGAGAATGGTTAAAAATCTGAGAAAGAACTGGAATCATGTCCAGCGGTCTCAGTTGTTTACCACAGGTATTACAATGACTAGCAGGAAATAAAATAGATTCCTTCGGAAAACGATCAACAACTAATCCGATAAATGAAGCAAGCGATGCTCCAAGAAAAAAGAATAACAAAGTGTCCATACCTTATTATTCGAAAAAAATTTTTAAAATTTGTGAGCATATTATTTGCTACTTATTTAGAATTATTCTAAAATAGAACCATAAAGAAAAGGAAATATTTCCTAAAACCATTGATTTTATTTTTTAGAGGAGGTCGCTTATGACTCAAACAATGACTGAAACTATTTACGCATCTGTAACACATAACATTTCACAAAATACAAAAAATGCTAAAACAAAGGCTGTGCTTAATCAAGCAGTAGCAGACCTATCAAAGGCTGCTTCAATCGTTCACCAAATCCACTGGTACATGCGTGGTGCTGGATTCTTCTACCTTCACCCAAAAATGGATGAATTGATGGATGGACTTAACGCTAACTTGGATGAAATCAGCGAACGTTTGATTACAATCGGAGGCGCACCATTCTCTACACTTAAAGAATTCGATGAAAACTCTAAATTAGAAGAAACTGCTGGTTCATTTGATAAGACAATGGACGAAAATCTTGCTCGTTTGGTTGAAGTTTACACTTACCTTACAGCTCTTTACCAAGTTGGTCTTGATGTGACTGACGAAGAGGGAGATGCCCCATCAAATGACATCTTCACAGCAGCAAAATCTGATGCTGAAAAAACAATTTGGATGCTCCAAGCCGAACGCGGACAAGCTCCAGGACTTAAATAATTAAGAAAAAACGTGATAGTGGGCCGAAAGGTCCACTATTTTTTCATGAAAACAAGTGAAAACGTAAAAATAAAGAAAACGATTGCATATCCTATTGAAAAAGAGTCTTATTTTTGATAAAATGCTTTGTATGAAAACTTTATTTGACGTGCAGCAACTGTTGAAACGGTTCGGCATTTTTGTCTATATCGGTAAACGTCTTTATGATATAGAAGTCATGAAACTTGAACTTGAGAAATTGTATGAAAATGGGTTGATTGACAAGGCTGACTACCTGAATGCAGAATTAATTTTGCGTCGCGAGCACCGTTTAGAAATGGAGAAAGAAAATAATGACTAAAAAACTTTTAGGGATTGACCTAGGTGGAACAACGATTAAATTCGGTATCCTAACTCTTGAAGGTGAAGTTCAAGAAAAATGGGCAATCGATACAAATACACTTGAAGATGGAAAACACATCGTTCCTGATATTGTTGAATCAATCAAACACCGTTTGAACCTTTACGGTTTGACAAAAGATGATTTTGCAGGTATCGGTATGGGTTCACCAGGTGCTGTTGACCGCGAAAATAAAACTGTTACAGGTGCCTTCAACTTGAACTGGGCTCACACTGAAGAAGTTGGTTCAGTTATCGAACGCGAACTTGGTATTCCATTTGCTATCGATAACGATGCTAACGTAGCTGCTCTTGGTGAACGCTGGACAGGTGCTGGTGCTAACAACCCTGATGTTGTTTTCGTAACACTTGGAACTGGTGTTGGTGGTGGTGTTATCGCTGATGGTAACCTTATCCACGGTGTTGCTGGTGCTGGTGGAGAAATTGGTCACATGAACGTTGAACCAGTTGATGGTTTCGAATGTACATGTGGTAACAAAGGATGTCTTGAAACAGTTGCTTCAGCAACAGGTGTTGTTCGTGTAGCTCGTCACTTGGCAGAAGAATACGAAGGTGATTCAAAAATCAAGGCTGCTATCGACAATGGTGATGTGGTAACAAGTAAAGATATTTTCGTAGCTGCTGAAGCTGGTGACCACTTTGCTGACTCAGTTGTTGAAAAAGTTGGTTTCTACCTTGGACAAGCAACTGCTAACATTGCAAACATCTTGAACCCAGACTCAGTTGTTATCGGTGGTGGTGTATCAGCTGCAGGTGAATTCTTGCGTAGCCGTGTTGAAAAATACTTCGTTACTTACGCATTCCCACAAGTTCGTAAAACAACTAAAGTGAAAATCGCTGAACTTGGTAACGATGCTGGTATCATCGGTGCTGCAAGTCTTGCAAGCCAATTTGTAGATTAAGAGGCAAAAAATGAACTGGATGATTTTTCTAATTGCTTTAGTCGTTATCATTGGCTGGTTTGCATGGACATACATTAGTGTTCGTCGTTCAGCTAAATTCATTGATAATGCAGAATTTGAAAGTATGATTCACACAAGTCAATTGATTGATGTTCGTGAAGCAGCTGCTTTCAAAACAAAACACATTATGGGAGCACGTAATCTCCCAGCTAGCCAAATTCAATTGTCTTACTCAGCTATTCGTAAAGACAAACCAGTTCTTTTATATGACAGCAGTAGAAGTGCTGCCCTTCCACGTGTTATCAAAACATTGAAAAAAGCTGGTTACACAAATCTTTACGTCCTCAAAGACGGCTTTGATTACTGGACTGGTAAAATTAAAGAAGGTTAATAAAAAAGAAAGTCTTTCTGACTTTCTTTTTTGGTTTCCAAAAAAGAACATTTATGAGCTTTTGATGAATATTTAATAGTAAAATCTATTTCTGAAAACATTTACACAGCTTTTAACGATGTTTTTTCAGGTGAAATATGATATAATTCAAAAGTTAGAATAAATTAAAAATAAATCGAGGAATCATGACTAAATTAAGAGAAGATATTCGTAACGTGGCGATTATTGCCCACGTTGACCACGGGAAAACAACCCTTGTTGATGAATTGTTGAAACAATCACACACACTTGATGAACGTAAAGAATTGCAAGAACGTGCAATGGACTCAAACGATCTTGAAAAAGAACGCGGAATCACAATCCTTGCTAAAAACACTGCAGTTGCTTACAACGGTGTTCGTATCAACATCATGGACACACCAGGACACGCGGACTTCGGTGGAGAAGTTGAACGTATCATGAAAATGGTTGATGGTGTTGTTCTTGTTGTCGATGCTTACGAAGGTACTATGCCTCAAACACGTTTCGTGTTGAAAAAAGCTCTTGAACAAAACTTAACACCAATCGTTGTTGTTAACAAAATTGATAAACCATCAGCTCGTCCAGCAGAAGTTGTTGACGAAGTTCTTGAACTCTTCATCGAACTTGGTGCAGATGATGATCAATTAGAATTCCCAGTTGTTTACGCATCAGCTATCAACGGTACTTCATCACTTTCTGATGATCCAGCTGATCAAGAACACACAATGGCTCCAGTCTTTGATACAATCATTGACCACATTCCAGCTCCAGTTGACAACTCAGAAGAACCACTTCAATTCCAAGTGTCACTTCTTGATTACAACGATTTCGTTGGACGTATCGGTATCGGACGTATCTTCCGCGGTACTGTTAAAGTTGGTGACCAAGTTACTCTTTCTAAACTTGATGGCTCAACTAAAAACTTCCGTGTTACGAAATTGTTTGGTTTCTTCGGACTTGAACGTCGTGAAATCCAAGAAGCTAAAGCTGGTGATTTGATTGCTATCTCAGGTATGGAAGATATCTTCGTTGGTGAAACAATCACTCCAACTGATTGCGTTGAACCACTTCCAATCCTTCACATTGACGAACCAACTCTTCAAATGACATTCTTGGCAAATAACTCACCATTTGCAGGTCGTGAAGGTAAATTCGTAACATCTCGTAAAGTTGAAGAACGTTTGCTTGCTGAATTGCAAACTGACGTATCACTTCGTGTTGATCCAACTGATTCTCCAGATAAATGGACTGTATCAGGTCGTGGTGAGTTGCACTTGTCAATCCTTATCGAAACAATGCGTCGTGAAGGATACGAACTTCAAGTATCACGTCCAGAAGTTATCATCAAAGAAATCGATGGCGTAAAATGCGAACCATTCGAACGTGTTCAAATCGATACACCAGAAGAATACCAAGGTTCAGTTATCCAATCATTGTCAGAACGTAAAGGTGAAATGATTGACATGCAATCAACTGGTAACGGTCAAACACGTCTTGTCTTCTTGGCACCAGCTCGTGGACTTATCGGTTACCCAACTGAGTTCCTTTCAATGACTCACGGTTACGGTATCATGAACCACACATTCGACCAATACATGCCAGTTATCAACGCTGAAATCGGTGGACGTCGTCGCGGTGCTCTTGTATCTATCGATACTGGTAAAGCAACAACATACTCAATTATGTCTGTTGAAGAACGCGGAACAATCTTCGTTAACCCAGGTACTGAGGTATACGAAGGTATGATCATCGGTGAAAACTCACGTGAAAACGACTTGACAGTTAACATCACTAAAGCTAAACAAATGACAAACGTTCGTTCAGCTACGAAAGACCAAACTGCTGTTATCAAAACTCCACGTATCTTGACTCTTGAAGAATCACTTGAATTCTTGAACGATGACGAATACATGGAAGTTACACCAGAATCAATCCGTTTGCGTAAACAAATTCTTGATAAAAACTTGCGCGCTAAAGCAGCTAAAAAGAAAAAATCAGCTGAAGAGTAAAATAGTCTGCTAGACTATTTTAGTTCCAAACTTAAAATAAACTCGGAAAACAATACACATAAATTTGAATTGTAGGAAGGAATCATGAAATGTTTTATTTAATTATTGCAATCTTAATTATTTCATACTATATTTTCATGGCTCCTAAAACAATTCGTAATACTCTTGGGATGATTGGTTTTGTTGGCTTAGTTGCAATGCTACTTGTTTTAGCAGTAATGAGCTTTGTTAAAATCATGCAATCACCACCAGAAATTTTTCTTGCACTTGCTATGGTTGCCTTGGGATTTTTCGCGCTAAGGGATGTCTATCGCTTACCTGTTAAGAAAAATGAAAATGAGCAATATAGCGAAAGAGGCTGAGTATTTACTCAGCTTTTTTTGTCATAAACACTCTATCAGACATTGCGACACTAAGATTGTCTTAAATGCCGTAGAATGATTGAAAAACGCCTTAAATAAAGGTAGAATATTATTATATTTGCAATGTTAGAATGGATATATTATGAAAAAAATTGAAACATTTGAAAATAAAAAAGTCTTAGTTCTTGGTTTAGCAAAATCTGGAGAAGCTGCAGCGCGTCTCCTTGAAAAATTAGGTGCTATCGTTACAGTTAACGACGGTAAACCATTTGATGAAAATCCAGCTGCACAATCTCTTCTTGAAGAAGGTATTAAAGTTATCTGTGGTAGCCACCCACTAGAACTTTTGGATGAAAACTTTGAATTGATGGTTAAAAACCCAGGAATTCGTTACGATAATCCAATGGTAGCTCGCGCTATCGAAAAAAATATTCCAGTTATCACAGAAGTTGAGTTGGCTTACATGATTTCAGATGCCCCAATTATTGGTATCACTGGTTCAAATGGTAAAACAACAACAACAACTATGATTGCTGAAACATTGAACAATGGTGGTAAATCAGGTCTTCTTTCAGGAAATATTGGTTTTCCTGCTTCTGAAGTGGCACAGACTGCTACAGATAAAGACACTTTGGTTATGGAATTATCTTCTTTCCAATTGATGGGAACAGATACTTTCCACCCACACATGGCTGTTATTACAAACCTTATGCCAACACATATTGACTACCATGGTAGCTTTGAAGAATATGTTGCTGCAAAATGGAATATTCAAAAGAATATGACAGCAGAAGATTATTTGGTACTTAACTTTAACCAAGATTTGGCAAAAGAATTAGCACAAAAAACAGCAGCACAAGTTGTCCCATTCTCTACAACTGAGAAAGTTGACGGTGCTTACCTAGATGGTGATACTTTGTATTTCAAAGATGAAGCTATCATGAAAGCATCTGAAATCGGTGTTCCTGGTAGCCACAACGTTGAAAATGCTTTGGCAACAATTGCAGTAGCTAAATTGTCAGGAATTGCAAATGAAGCTATTAAAGAAACTTTGTCACATTTTGGTGGGGTTAAACACCGTCTTCAAGCTCTTGGTGAAGTTAACGGCATTAAATTCTATAACGATTCTAAATCAACAAATATTCTAGCAACTCAAAAAGCTCTTTCAGGATTTGATAATTCAAAAGTTATCTTGATTGCTGGTGGTCTTGACCGTGGTAATGAATTTGACGAACTTGTTCCAGATATTACAGGTGTTAAATTGATGGTTATCCTTGGAGAATCAGCTCCTCGTGTGAAACGCGCAGCTGATAAAGCACAAGTTCCGTACGTTGATGCTAAAGATGTCGCAGATGCTGCTCGTATTGCTTACAGTAAAGCTGAAGCTGGTGATGTTGTTCTCTTGAGCCCTGCTAATGCAAGCTGGGATATGTATAAGAGCTTTGAAGTTCGTGGTGATGAATTTATCGCAACCTTTGAAGCTATTAAAGGAGAATAAGCATGGCTAAAAAAATCGTATTTACCGGTGGTGGTACAGTTGGTCATGTTACCTTGAACTTGATTCTTATCCCAAAATTTATCAAAGATGGTTGGGAAGTTCACTATATTGGTGACAAACATGGAATTGAACACGAACAAATTGAAAAATCTGATCTAGATGTTACCTTCCATTCTATTGCAACAGGAAAATTAAGACGTTATTTTTCATGGCAAAACATGCTTGATGTGTTCAAAGTGTCATTTGGTATTCTTCAATCAATTGCAATTATCGCTAAAATTCGTCCGCAAGCTTTATTCTCAAAAGGTGGCTTTGTATCTGTCCCACCAGTCATTGCGGCAAAAACACTTGGAGTTCCTGTTTTTGTGCACGAATCTGACTTATCAATGGGCTTAGCCAATAAAATTGCTTATAAATTTGCGACAACGATGTACACAACCTTTGAACAAGCCAAAGGCTTGGTGAAAGCAAAACACGTTGGTGCGATTACAAAAGTTGGTAGCAAAGTTGCTTACGATAACAGCAAAATTGAAGAAATCAAAAAACACTTTAACCCAGATTTGAAAACACTTCTTTTCATCGGTGGTTCTGCCGGAGCACGTGTTTTCAATGACTTTATTACAAATACTCCAGAATTAGTTGACCACTATAATGTCATCAACATTTCAGGAGATAAAAGTTTAAACGGATTGAGTCAAAATCTCTATCGAATTGATTATGTCACAGACCTTTATCAGCCTTTGATGGATATGGCAGATGCTGTTGTGACACGCGGTGGTTCAAATACTATTTTTGAGTTAGTGGCTATGAATAAATTGCACTTGATTGTGCCTCTTGGAAAAGAAGCAAGCCGAGGAGACCAGCTTGAAAATGCAGCTTACTTTGAGAAAAAAGGTTATGCTCGCCAACTTTCTGAGGATAAACTTACTTTTACGCATTTGCAAGAAGAGCTCACACAACTTTTTGAACAAGAAAATAGTTATCACACACAAATGAAAAATTCCACTGAAATCAAGTCACAAGAAGAATTTTATGATCTGCTTAAACATGATATTTCTAAGACTGCAAAAGGAATTTAAATGACAAAAAAGAAAGAGCCTAAAAAAAGTCAAAAAGATAAATCAGAAAAAAAATCAGCTTTGACGGAATGGCAAAAACGTAATATTGAGTTTCTAAAGAAAAAAGAAGCTGAAAAAGCGGAAAAGAAAAAACGCCAAGAAAAATTACGCTTAGAGCGCAAGCCGAAAGTAACAGATACTGATACCAAAGCTGAAAAAGTCGAAGAAAAAGCTTTGACTGCAGAAGAAAAGAAAAAGGCTAAGGAAGCTAAAAAAGAAGAAGCTAGAGAAGCTAAAGAGGCTAAAAAATTACAAAAACTGGAAGCTAAAAAAGAGAAAACGCCTCTTCAAAAAGCGATTCATCATGCGCTACCAGTTATCATCACTTCTGCGGTTATTCTTTTAATTTCAATCTTTTTGGTAACCCCATTTAGTAAAAAGAAAATTGTTACGGTTACGGGTGCGACAACGGTTAGTCAGGAAGAAGTGATTAGAGATTCAGGAATTAAACCGTCTAACTATCTCTTTTCATTGATTTTCCACCATTCAGCTTATGAAAAAAATATTATTAGCAAAAATAAAATGGTGAAAAGTGCTAACTTTATTTACCGTTTCCCAAATAAATTAAATATTGATGTTAAAGAGTACAGCATAATTGCTTATGCCCAAACTGATGATGGCTATCAGCCAATCCTTGAAAATGGGACACGTATTGGTCTTGTAGGAGCTTCTGAATTACCAGAAAGTTTCTTAACGATTAATTTATCATCAGAAAAAGACATTCAAAAACTGGTTAAGGCTTTTTCAAAATTGGATAAAGATTTGGTTAATCAAATTCAAATTGTCAGCTCAGCAGATTCTGCAACAACATCAGATTTATTGAAATTGGAAATGCATGATGGAAACGTTGTTCGTGTTCCACTATCTGAGTTGGCTAAGAAATTACCATATTATTTGAAAATAAAAGATAGCTTGCCAGAAAACAGTATTGTTGATATGG
Organism: Streptococcus sp. KCJ4932; assembly: GCF_004352745.1. Classification (NCBI taxonomy): domain Bacteria; kingdom Bacillati; phylum Bacillota; class Bacilli; order Lactobacillales; family Streptococcaceae; genus Streptococcus; species Streptococcus sp. KCJ4932. Next base: position 37,193 of record NZ_SJWW01000009.1, read on the forward strand.
AAGTGGGAATTTATGCAACTTCTGAATCCATTGAAGCATCTGTTGCAGCGGATAAAGAAAAAGCTAAAAACGAAAGTAAGCCAGAATCAGAAGAAAATTCTAAATCAGGTGAAGATGCCTCTCAAACAGAGTCGAGTGAAGCGCCTACTTCAACTGAATCAAGCGAAGCTGAAGGCGCAGAAAATCAAGCTCCAGGAGCTACAAATGAAGAGCATCCGAACGAAACCGCAGTAGTTGAACAAGTAGCTCAACAATAAAATTAAGATTCTATAACAGAAACTTAATACATTATTTTTGAATGCTTAAAAACGTTGATATTAAAGCATTTGATAGCCTTTTAAAAAAAGCATTTATAAATTTGTTACGTTTTTTGTTACGTTTTGTACAAAAAAATTAGGGTAACCCGATTAAGGGCTACCCTTTTTTATAAACTATTGATAGCCATTTCAAAAATGTTCCCGCCTTGTTTTGCTCCCTCTTCGGTTGCATGGACATAAATATTTAGCGTCATTGTGATAGTGCTATGACCTAAACGGTGTTGTAAGTCTTTTGGAGACATACCAGCATTTAACATTAATGTGGCGTGTGTATGGCGTAGACCGTGGAAACGTACATTAGGTACACCAGCGTTTTCAAAATGCTTATACAATTGGTTTCTAATGTTGTTAGGGTCAAAGTATTTACCAGTGAAATTTGAAAAGACAATTTTTTCAGCCCGACCAAGTTCCCACGCTTTAACTTGTTGTCGGTTTTTATATTGTTTAAGCATGAGTATAGTAGCTTTATCAATTGAAATTTGTCTATAACTTGCTACAGATTTAGGGCTATTTATTTCAATTCTTTTGTTTAGCGTCTTGTTAACGTCAATAATCCCGTTTTTAAGGTCAATATCAGACCATTCAAGCGCCATTGCCTCCCCAATACGTAATCCCGTAGCCAAAAGCAGTTTATATAAGACAGTGTTAAATAGATTTTTATAGTCTGATTGATCTAAAGTATCTAGATAGCTTAAGAATTGCTTTAATTCTTGTTTGTCTAAAAACTTGATTTTAGTTTTCTTTTCTTGTTTTTTACGGGGGGTGATAACGTCAAGTGCTGGATTATGTTCTAACAGTTGCAAACTAACGCCATATTTTAAGATACGCTTATTTAAGCCAACTAATTTATGATAAGAGCCAAAAGCGTTCTTACTTTGTCTATTGGCTTTGTTCGCCCATTTATTCACTTGTTTTTGAATAACGGGTGTTGTTAGGTTATCTAGTCTATATTCACCAAAGGCGGGCAATAGGTGGGCTTCTAAATAGCTTTTAACAGATTTTTCTGTATTGGGTTTAACTGTATTCTTGTAACTATCCCACCAAAGTGTGACAAGTTCCCTATAAGTTTTTACATTTACTTTCTTTTTAACGGTGTATCCGTTACGAGCAAACTCATTTATAGCCTCACGGATCTTGATTTTAACACCTTTTTTAGTGTTAGCAGTGATAGTGGTACGAGCTTGTTTACCCGTTGCTTTATCAATACCTAAATAGATATTAGTACGGTACACAGTAGTACCGTTTTTCTTTGTGATTTTCTTAATATTTGCCATTTGTAACCTCTTCTCTTAACTACAGCAGGCAGGCTATAAGGATTTTAGAGTTTGAGGTTTTGGAGCCGTTCAAGACAACATGGCAGTAAATGAATGTTAGGTTTTGTTAGGTTTTCTAATCGTTTTTAGCACCATTCAAAACAACACGGTAGCGAATGAATGTTATCCGCCCTAATCGTTATCGGTTTGGGCGTTGGTGTTGTTTTCTGCTAGTGTTTTTAAGATATTTAATAGAGATTTTTGCGTATCTTTTTTTAATGCTGAAAAGTAGATTAGCGCAGGCAGTTCTAAGTCTGTTAAGTAGGTGAGCGAAGTAAAAAAATTTGCAATTTCAGTATCGGCTAAAATATCAGTGCTACGTTGAATATATTCTTTTTGAGATATACCAACACTTGATAAGTCGGGAACTGAAAGAGTTACGTTTTCCTGTTTTCCTATGCGTTGGTATTTTTCATATACCTTTTTTTCATATTCTGTTATTTTATCATCTGATAAGTAATTTCCGTATTTCAAGCGCCCTTTATCTGCAGCAGGCAGTATATTTTTCAATTCTGCCATCTGTTCTTCGAAATTTTCGGGTTTTGGGTCAAGGGCTATGCTTTTTAGTTTTTGAAGATATAACTGTTGTTTATTCGCCAATGTTTTCGTGTCATACCCTAACAAATAAGGAACGCTAACACCGAAATAATCAGCTAACTTTTCCCACACTTGCTTGTTCCGTGGTTCTCTTTCCCCTTTTTCATAATACATTAATTGACTGGTTGAGACTGAAATATCATATTTCTCTTTCAATATTTTACTAAGTTTACTTAGGGATATCCCTTTTTCTTGTCTCAGTTCTTTCAAACGTCTTAATTGTTTAGACATACTATTTCCTCTCAGCTTTTAAGGTAAGTATAACATAACCGTGAAGTAATCAAAAGAAAAATTCTCAAAAAAAGAATAAAAAAGGCTTGTATTCTCAAAAAAAGAATGCTAGAATATTTTTGTTCTCAAAAAGAGAATAAAGAAAGAGAGGTAAAAAATGATTGTTTCAAAAAGTATGGCTGAAAAAGTCCGAGTAAAACGCGGAAAAATGGCGCTGACAAAAACAGCGTTATGTATTGAGCTCGGGATAGCTAGGCAAACATTGACAAAAATTGAAAAAGGCAACTATAACGCTCCAAAACGTATTTATGAAAGTGTTGTAAATTGGCTTATCGAAGATTTGTAGAAAAAACGACAAAAAAAGGCTTGAGGAACGAACTCAAACCAGAATGAAACTTAAAAAATATTAGATAAAACAAAACACTACAGCGGGCAGGCTATGAGGGTTTTAGGTTTATCATCTATGCTTATATTATAGCATAGAAACAGCGTTATATCAATGTTTAAGGCGTTTTTAGAAAGGCAATCAGATGAAACTGTTATTTGAAAAAGTGAACGATTATGACTATAACAACACGGGTCAATTTAAGTGTTATTACATGTTAACAACGCCTAATAGGGAAAAGTTTTGGAATGGTAAAAAGTTTCCCGAGTGGGAATTGGATATCCTTGCAAGTGAGGGTAAGACTATCAAAATTGTAAACACTATTGATTTACATTTAGATTAGAGAGGGCAGAATATGAGAACAGATGAATTAAAAGAGCTTGAAAAACTTGGATTTGAATTGAGTGACTTACTACCAAGGTTAGAAATGATACAACACGCTAGCGAGGCAGTAACAGCACTGAACCAGAAAGCAGATAACGCCACTACAGCGTATTTTGCTACTAAGGTACTTTCAAATATCTATACACAAATGCAAAAATTGAGCGCTGAAATTGATGACATTGCTTTTAAACTAACCAATTTTGAGGAGGAGGTAAAAAAATGATTTATCAAGAAATCAATTTACCAGTATGGGGGCAGTTGGTTCTTATGGCGTTTTGGTTGTTAGCGTTGGTTTTATTGCTATATATCAAGCCCAGAGAGGACGTTAAGCAAGAGAACAAAGAAACACACGCAGACCACGTAAAAGAGCGTTACGGGGCTTATATTCAACTGTATGGCAAGCGTTACAACTAAAGGAGGGATAAACAATGAACGAACAAGAAAAAGACTGTATTTATAACATGATTGATCTAGCAGACAATGCAATTATGCAAGGCGATAAAGACCACGCTTTAACAAGCCTTTACTTTATCAAGAAAGGGCTACAAGCACTACTAATGGGAATGGAGGCTAACTAATGGGAACATTTTCACTTGAGTTTGAACAAGGATTATTAGACCGTGTAGACGTACTAGCCAAAAAGAAGTTGGAGCTAGAAAAGCGACTACAAAAACAGACGGGATTAATAAGTGCTAAAGAGCTGAAAGAAGAGTTAGACATAACGGGGGCAACTCTTACAAATTGGGTCAAGTTAGGGCTTAAAGTCTATCAACCACCCTTTGAAAACAGTAAAAAGCAATATTTCAGAGTGTCAGACGTGATCAATTTTTTAACTGTACGTTGAAAGCAGTAGGGGAATAGAATGTACAGACTTATTGATTTGAAAATAAATAGGAAAGTGCTCCCACTGTTTAACTTTCTAAAAAACAATCCCACACGGACTATTGGGAAAGAAAACCATGTTATTATGACGTATTTTGAACCGCCTAACCATGCTTTCTTTCCATTTAGCTATAAAGGTATCACGGTAAGCATTCAAGAGTGTGATAACCTAGATAACTATTTAATGGACGGTTGGCAGATAGTAAGAGATTATAAAATAGCTAGCGTAAAAGATAAATTGCTTGGGGTGCTTTCTGAATTGGAATTAGAATATCTAAGCCAATCGAGAACGGGGAACACTTTAACGATTAACGGTATTGTTTACAATTGGGTTGCTTATGGATTATCAAATACAGATGACGTCATAAGCTTTGTAAAGGTATTTTATTTGAATGGTTATTCTTACGAGCAGATAATACAGCTATACACCAATTTAACTAAGAGCACTAAATTGAATGTTATTTTTTTGAATACATTAAATAAATTTTTTAAGGAGGAAATGAATGAGCGAATTTATGGAACAGCTTAACGAAGTTGTACCAGACAACAGCAATAAAAATAAAGTTACAAGCCTTAACAAAGGTAAACTAAGAAAGAACAATGACGGGACTGTTAGCAAAAGTCGCAACAACTTAATTTTAATGTTCCGCGGGGCTGACCCAAAACTAGATAAGTTATTCAAATACAATGAGGCAACTAAGAATATAGAGGTAACTAGAGACCAAGAGTTAACCGAATATATCACCCTAAAAAAGGGGTTGCTTTCAGATAGTGTTATCAATCAGTTATGGGCTTATATATCCGAAGAATACGGACTAGAGTATAAAGAAAATGATATAGATATTGTCATTCGTATTATTGCCTTGAGCCAAAGTTATAACCCTATCAAAATCATGTTGCAAAAATCAAAAGCAACAAGTAAAGACGTAGACCCATTTAAGGTTATTCAAAAGTATATCAATATTGAGGATAACCAATACAACAGAATTGTCTTAGATTTGTTCTTTAGGGGAGCAATCGCGAGGGTTTATCATGCAGGAATACAATTTGACTATTGTCTTGATTTTGTTGGGAAACAAGGAACGGGTAAAAGTACTTTTTTGCGTGAGGTGTTCAAAGGCTTTTACACCGAGGTAGAAACCTTTACCGAAAAAGATGACCTTTTAAAAATGGCAGGCTCATGGTTAGTCAATGATGATGAAATGGTAGCAAGCAACAGCAAGAAAGCAAGTTTTGACATTATAAAACGTGTCATCACTGCTAGAGAGATTAGAATACGCAAACCATATGGAAAGAATACTGAAACAATCCCAGTAGATTATGTTTTTAGCCGAACTACCAACAACAAAGGTCACCTTAAGGACGCAACGGGTGACAGACGTTTTTTAGTTATTGACGTGTTGCCACGGAAAGAGGGGCAGCCTAATAAGATATCCAACCAAGATTTAATGGATATTTGGGGCGGTTATTTCAAGTCATACGAAAAGAATAAAAAGCTTTACTATGATGAAAATAGCGAAGAGGGTAAACTTATCGCCCAAAAACGCAATGAACATAAATACCGAGATGACGTTATCGAGCGTTTTGAGTGGTATTTGGTTACTAAAATCCCCGAAGATTTTTATAGTCCGAAATATCAAGACTATATAAGAAAACAGTATTACACGGATATGGAAAACTATGGCGTAGGCTATAGAAATGAGGCAGACCGTGAGAATGGTGTTGAATGGGTCGGAACTGTTGAACGTGACCGACTAACCGTTAAGGACGTTATGAAAGAAGTCTTTAGTGATGATGATATCGAACAACCGAAGACAATTAGGAGTAAAATCAAGCTTTATCTTGATAATTCAGACCAATGGGAATACCGTGACGGAATAAGGTTCTCCCCGCTGGGGAGCAAGCGAACAACAAAGGGATACCTTAAACAATAATTTTAGCTAACAAAAACAGTATTTTAGCTAACAAAAACAGCGTTTTAGCTACCATGGCTAACAAATAGGCTAACGCCCTAATCTCTTATGTATCAAGGGGTTACATGTTCATGTTAGCTAAATAGTAATATTTTTAATAAAAAAATAAATATATATAGTAATAGGGTATATAGGGGTATAGGAAATAACTTGAATTTCTTTTGAGTTTTTTCGCTATTTGGCTAACAAAAGCCCCAAAATCCTTGATACTATTGGCTTTGTGTTGTTAGCTAAAATGTTGACATGTTACCTAAAAAAGCTACCGTCCTAATTCATGGTAGTAAGAATGGTGGTAAGGTAGTATTTTTTACTACATAAAGGCAAATGAAAATTATCCAAGTATAAATAAGTAAGGGGGCATAGAAATGCAAGCAGTAGAATTGTTACGAGGCTTTATCTATTTCAAAAAAAGTGATAAAATAGAGGTAGTTGAAATTCCTGAATTTGGCAGTGTAACTTTTAAAGTTCAGAATGGTGAAGTAGTAGCTAGCGAGAGAATGGAACAAAAACAATATAAAAATAAGTAATACTGACTGAACAAATCAGAGGTATAGCAGTTATTATAATTGCTATACCTTTTTTGTTTATCAAGTAAAAAAATATTGAAAAGAGGTTTTAAAATGGATAACTATAATGAATTAATTACAGAATTAAATGAAAAAATCGAACATGGCGATAACGGTGAAAAGAAAGCTGGTGACGTTTCTGTAACTGATTGGAGTAAGATCGGTAATAAACTAATTGAACGTTTTGAAGATTATCCAACAAAAGTGAAACGTTTAGAGGCACAAAAAAAAGTAAAAGATTTAAAGGGAGAGGCGCAACAAGTTATAGAAAATTTTTCAAATTTTGTTGATAGTCTTAGCGCTAATAACTTATACACAGATGATGCTAAAAAGTCATTATATAAAGAGCAGTATAAACAATCAGAGGCGAAGTTAAAAAGCATTGGTAACGAACAGTGCCAATTATTGAATGAAACAGTTGAATTATCACAGAATAATGCTAAAAAAGCCTATGAAGATTTGAAACACAACGCAAAAACTTCCGACCTAACTCCACAAGATTTTAATTATATTGAGCTTGTGTTAAAACGAGATAATAGTCCTAAAGCTAAACAAAAAATCGCAGAAAAATATAACTATCATTTTGTTGTTTTGGATATTTTAAACGCTGGGGTACCAACTGTAGGCGGTGAAGAGGCGTTTATCAATCACCCATTAGACTATATGGCAAAAGGTTTACCACGTTATGGAGCGGGTTTTCAAGACGTTTTTTTAGAGCAAGGCGGCGCATATGTTAGAGAAGTATTGAAACCATTGAATAACAAATTATTTAGCGGTTCTATTAGAGATGGTCACCATGGACTTTTTTAATAAAATGTTGGAAAATGTTGGTATGAAATACTAGAAAATACGAGAAAATCCTAGTGTACAGTCAGCATAGAGCAAGCATGTATCAGCAATCACACTGAACACCGAACGAAGTCCGAGAAACAGCCATAGGGAGGCTTATAACGGGGTGTATAAATGTTTGGAAACACCCCACTTATTTTTATCGGGGTGCTGTATTGTTCGGAAATAACAACGCCACCCTCTTCCGTGTGCAATTTTCCCTTTTTGAATTTTTTAGAACGTCCGAGAACCCTCCTAAAAGCCCGTATAAGGCGTTTAAGGTGTTTCATAGCTGATTATATTCAAGACATTTAAAAAGCACCCCCCCGCCCTATCTGACGTCAAGGAGAGCCACCACAAGGTGTCCGCTTGTACCGAGCGCCATTTTTTGAGATTTTTAAGGGGTGTCATGCTATCTATGACTTTATTATAATATAACCGTTACCGCCATAGTATAATAGAACTAGTGATTTAAAAGGATTGTGGGGACTTTCATGGAACAAAAAACACTATTAAATAAGCTAGGGAATATCAAAAAAATAGATAAAGAAATTAAGGTCATCAACTTAGAAATTCAACACTTGAATAGTGGTATTTTTACACAGTCAACGTTTACAGATACAAAGGTGAAAGCTAGCAAAACTAAAGATATGGCTGACAAATATAACAGCTTATTAGAACGTAAAGAAAAGCTTTTGAGCCGTATTAATTCGCTTATGGCTGAACGTGATAGCCTTATTAGTTTGATAGATGATAACCTAGAAGACCCAGAATTAAGGGCAATTCTTCGCCTTACGTATATTGGCAATAATACGATTTACGATATTGAGGAGTTTTTAGGTATTTCAAGTTCAACTTTTTATAGAAAAAGACAAATAGCACTCAAACAGTTAGCGTCAATGATTTAACATTCTTATGATAATTTTAGGCGAAAAATATAATAAAGGTATCCTAGCATGGATACCCTTTTTTTATGCAAATAAAAAACCGTGGAGCAAACCACGGATAAGAAAATTACAAGAAATATTCTATCTAAGTACATTAATATTATAGCATAATCGCTTGCGAAAGCACTTATAGAACATTTAATTAGTAAAAATTAGTACTTTTTCTGTTTCTTTTACGAATAGATAAGTAAGGAGGTATGATCATGCTATATTATGATGAATTTAAAGAGGCGATAGACCGAGGATATATAAAGGGTGACACTATTCAGATTGTAAGAAAGAATGGGATAGTATTTGATTATGTTTTGCCTAATGAACCAGTAAAGCCCTATGAGGTGGTTACTACTGAAAAGGTAGCAGATGTTTTAGAAGAGTTAAGAGAATGGTAACAAAAAAAGAACCTCAAAAAACCTCAAAAAACAGCCCGAACATTTTTCACTATATCATAAAAGCACCCGTTAAGGTGCTATTTTTTCCTGCCTGCTGAACTCGTAAATTTGTTATAAAATTTGTTACGATTTTTGTTACGTGTATTTTATCGTAATTAATATATTCTACCTATAAATATTAGTATGTGTTTTATACTATAACGTTTTTTACAATATTAATAGTAGGTAAATTTCTATAACAAAAAACGTAAAATGATAACATTTTACGTTTTTTTATGATATAATATTTTCTGAATAATTCTGATTTTATGCAGATTTTAGAATAGTAAATGATTGGAAAGATAGTGAGGTCGAGTGAATGGCTAGAAATGGCTTTTTTACAGGATTAGATATAGGGACAAGCTCGATTAAAGTTCTAGTAGCAGAATTTGTTTCTGGCGAAATGAACGTGATTGGTGTGAGTAACGTTCCCAGCACGGGAGTAAAAGACGGTATTATTATAGATATTGAAGCAGCTGCAGAAGCAATCAAAACAGCGATTGAACAAGCAGAAGAAAAAGCTGGAATGACAATCGATAAGATTAATGTTGGTCTTCCAGCTAATCTTCTTCAAATCGAACCAACTCAAGGTATGATTCCAGTTCCAAGTGAATCAAAAGAAATCAAAGATGAAGATGTTGATAGCGTTGTTAAATCAGCATTGACTAAGAGCATCACTCCAGAACGTGAAGTTATCTCTTTGATTCCAGAAGAATTTATCGTTGATGGTTTCCAAGGTATTCGTGACCCACGTGGCATGATGGGAATTCGTTTAGAAATGCGTGGTTTAATTTATACTGGACCAACAACAATTCTTCATAACCTTCGTAAAACAGTAGAACGTGCTGGTATCAGTGTTGAAAATGTTATTATTTCACCACTTGCTTTGGCAAAATCAGTTCTTAACGAAGGTGAACGTGAATTTGGTGCTACTGTGATTGATATGGGTGGCGGTCAAACAACCGTTGCTTCTATGCGAGCACAAGAATTACAATATACAAACATCTATGCAGAAGGTGGCGAATATGTCACTAAAGACATTTCTAAAGTCTTGAAAACTTCTATGGAAATTGCTGAAGCCCTTAAATTTAACTTTGGTCAAGCAAACTTAGAAGAAGCAAGCTCTTCAGAAACTGTTCAAGTAGATGTTGTTGGTAGCGAATCTCCAATTTCAGTTAGTGAACGCTACTTATCAGAAATCATTTCTGCACGAGTTCGCCACATTTTAGATCGTGTTAAACAAGACCTAGAACGTGGACGTTTACTTGACCTACCAGGAGGAATTATCCTTGTTGGTGGTGGAGCAATTATGCCAGGTGTGGTAGAAGTTGCTCAAGAAATCTTTGGAACAACTGTCAAACTACACGTTCCAAATCAAGTTGGTATCCGCAACCCAATGTTCGCTAATGTTATTAGCTTAGTTGAATACGTCGGTACAATGAGCGAAGTTGATGTTATTGCTCAACGTGCGGTATCAGGTGAAGAATTACTTCGTCGTAAACCAGTTGATTTCGAACCACAGCCACAAGTACAAGCGCAACAACGAGTGGTTTATAATAACGAACCTGTTGTACCAGTTAATGAAAACATGGTACCACAGCCAGCTCCAGTTCAGCCTGTACAAAGACACGAAGAACCAAAATCAAAATTTAGCGAACGTGTTCGTGGTATTTTCGGAAGTATGTTTGACTAATAATAAGTGAGGAATAAAAATGGCATTTTCATTTGACACAGCATCAGTACAAGGTGCAGTTATTAAAGTTATTGGTGTCGGTGGTGGCGGAGGTAACGCTATCAACCGCATGATTGATGAAGGTGTTGCTGGTGTTGAATTTATCGCAGCAAACACTGATATCCAAGCATTGAGCTCTTCAAAAGCTGAAACTGTTATTCAGTTAGGGCCTAAATTGACTCGTGGACTCGGTGCTGGAGGACAACCTGAGGTTGGTCGTAAAGCCGCTGAAGAAAGCGAAGAAGTATTGACTGAAGCTCTTACAGGTGCTGATATGGTCTTCATCACTGCTGGTATGGGTGGTGGATCTGGTACAGGTGCTGCACCAGTTATCGCACGTATCGCTAAAAGCCTTGGAGCTCTTACAGTTGCAGTTGTAACACGACCATTTGGTTTTGAAGGTAACAAACGTGGTAACTTCGCTGCAGAAGGTATCCAAGAACTTCGTGAACAAGTTGATACATTGCTTATCATTTCAAATAACAACCTTCTTGAAATCGTTGATAAGAAAACTCCACTTCTTGAAGCTCTTAAAGAAGCAGATAACGTGCTTCGTCAAGGTGTTCAAGGTATTACTGATTTGATTACAAATCCAGGTCTTATCAACCTTGACTTTGCCGATGTTAAAACAGTTATGGCTAACAAAGGTAACGCTCTTATGGGTATCGGTATTGGTTCTGGTGAAGAACGTATCACTGAAGCAGCTCGTAAAGCTATCTTCTCTCCACTTCTTGAAACAACAATCGATGGTGCTGAAGATGTTATCGTTAACGTAACTGGTGGTCTTGACATGACTCTTACTGAAGCAGAAGAAGCTTCTGAAATCATCAGTCAAGCAGCTGGTAAAGGTGTTAACATCTGGCTTGGTACATCTATTGATGACACAATGAAAGATGAAATCCGTGTAACTGTTGTAGCTACAGGTGTTCATCAAGATCGTGCAGAACAAGTAGCAGGATTCCGTCCACAAGCAACTCGTTCATTTGCTCAAAACAACGCACAACAAGCAGCTGGCGCTCAATACGCTTCAGAACGTGCTCAACAACCTGGTCAAGCAGCTTTTGAACGTCGTTCAAACTTTGACTATGATATGAGCGAAAACCATGCAATGCCAGCTCCACAACAACCAACAGCAAATCAATCACAACAAAAAGATAATTCATTTGGAAATTGGGACCTTCGTCGCGATAACATCGCTCGTCCAACAGAAGGTGAACTTGATAGCAAATTGACAATGTCAACATTTACAGCTAATGAAGATGCTGATGATGAACTTGAAACACCACCATTCTTTAAAAATCGTTAATGACCGATTTTCAAAAAAATAAAGACCTTGTTTTTGAACAGGTTGCGCAAGCAACAAAAGCAGCCAATCGTTCACAAGAAAGTGTCAAGATTATTGCTGTGACGAAGTATGTTGATAGTGGTGTTGCTGCTCGTCTTATTGACACAGGTATTGAACATATTGGTGAAAATAGGGTCGATATGTTTCTGGATAAGTATGAAGCGTTAAAAGATAAAAATTTAACATGGCACCTAATCGGTACTCTACAGCGTCGTAAAGTAAAAAATGTCATTAATTACGTTGATTATTTTCACGCTTTAGATTCTGTTAAATTAGCTGCTGAAATCCAGAAAAGAGCAGAGCATCCCATTAAATGCTTCCTACAGGTTAATATTTCCGAGGAAGAGAGTAAACACGGCTTTAAAGTTTCAGAAATTGATGAAGCTTTAGCTGAAATCTCTGACTTTGATAAAGTGGAAATTGTAGGATTGATGACGATGGCGCCTAAGAATGCTTCTGAAAGTGAAATTGACGACATTTTTGGAAAAGCCGACAAACTTAGACAAGAGTTGCAGGCACGACAATTAGCTCATATGCCGTTTACCGAATTAAGTATGGGCATGAGTGGTGATTTCCCAATTGCTATTCGCAATGGGGCAACTTTTGTTAGAATTGGATCATCATTCTTTAAATAACGGGAGAAAAACATGGCTTTTAAAGATAAATTTGACAAACTAATCTCTTATTTCGATACTGATGAGGTAAGTGATGTTGAAGAAACTGTTGAAGATGAGGTTAGACAACCTCGTGTTCAACAACAAGTTGAGGCTAAGCCACAGCAAGCACCTAGACGCGCAGAACAGCAATTCTCATCAGCACGAGCTCAACAAGTTCAAGCTGGTGGTGCTGTTCGTCAACGTGTGCAACCTCAACAAAGACGTGCTACTGATGAAAATCCGCACGTTCATTCATTGAATCAACGTCGTGAAGAACAATTACAAGTTCGAAACAATCAAACGACTACAACAATTGCCTTGAAATACCCTCGTAAATATGAGGATGCTCAAGAAATTGTTGATTTGTTGATTGTTAACGAATGTGTTTTGATTGATTTTCAATATATGCTTGATGCTCAAGCACGTCGTTGTCTTGATTTTATTGATGGTGCAAGTAAAGTTCTTTATGGTAGTCTTCAAAAAGTTGGCAGTTCAATGTATTTGTTGACACCATCAAATGTCATCGTCAATCTCGAAGAACTTCCAATCCCAAATGCGGGACAAGATGTTGGTTTCGACTTTGACATGAAGAGACGTTAATATATGATTTTTGTATTAATTGTACTATTAAAAACCATTCAATTATACTCTTATCTGCTAATTGCGTATGCGCTCCTATCTTGGTTTCCTGGTGCGTATAACACTGGATTTGGTCGTTTATTGGTTCAAATTGTTGAACCAGTAATTAAACCTTTTCAACGTTTAAATCTTCAATTTATGGGATTGGACTTTACGATTTGGGCCGCGGTTATTGCCTTAAATCTCTTGAGTCGCTTTCTTATTATGTTATTGGTTCGATGAAAAAAGAAATTTACCAACATTTTCGACCTGAAGAGTATGACTTCATTGAAAAAATGGATGACATCGCTCAGAGGGTCGAAGAGACATACGCTTATTCATTAACAGATTTTCTAAATCCTCGCCAAGTTGATATTGCTAAAAGTATTCTTGGAAATCGAGGCTTGTGTTACTTTGTTTCGAGTGATTATTATCCTGCAGAGTACGCACGTATACTAGTTGCACCTGATTACTATGAGCTAAATTTGGAAGATTTCGAGTTAGCACTGCTAGAAGTGAATTATAATTCGAAGTTTAATCAATTAACTCACGCTCAAATAATGGGAACTTTGCTTCACAAGCTTGGAGTTAAGCGAACGATTATTGGAGATATTTTAGTTGAGCAAGGCTACGCACAGTTATTAGTTACGAAAAGTATGGTTGATTATTTTCGAGTTAATGTTACTAAGATTGCAAAAGCAAGTGTAAGCCTAAAAGAGATTCCGCTTGACCAGTTAATTAAGGGAGAAAAAGAATCTCATCAACTAGATATCATGGTTTCAAGTATGCGTTTGGATAAAGTTCTAGCAACAGTTTTGAAGCTTTCTAGAAGTCAAGCTATTCAGTTGATCAGTGCTGAAAAGGTAAAGCTTAACTATCAGATGCTTGATAGACCTTCAGAAATGCTTCAAGTTGGAGATTTGATTAGTGTTAGAGGATTTGGTCGCTTTTCTATCTTAAGTGAGAATGGGCTTACGAAGAATGGAAAATACAAATTGACCGTAGATAAGATGATACATAAATAAGGAGAAATCAATGGCACTTACAGCACTTGATATTAAAGATAAAACATTTAAATTAAAATTTCGTGGATACGACGAAGAAGAAGTTAATGAATTTCTTGATATCGTTGTAGATGACTACGAAGACTTGGTTCGTCGCAACCATGAACAAGAAAACAGAATCAAAGATTTGGAGGACAAACTTGCTTACTTCGATGAAATGAAAGAATCTTTGAGCCAATCTGTTATTCTTGCTCAAGAAACTGCTGAAAAAGTTAAAACATCAGCTAATGATGAAGCTGCTAACCTTGTTAGCAAAGCTAACTACGATGCACAACATTTGATTGATGAAGCAAAATCTAAAGCAAACCAAATCTTGCGCGATGCAACAGATGAAGCTAAACGTGTTGCGGTTGAAACAGAAGATTTGAAACGTCAAACTCGTGTCTTCCACCAACGTTTGGTTGCTGCTATCGAAGGTCAACTTGGTTTGACAAATTCACCAGAATGGACAGAATTGTTGCAACCAACAGCTGTTTACCTTCAAAATTCAGATGCAGCTTTCCGTGAAGTTGTTGAAAAAGTTTTGGAAGAAGAAATGCCTGAAGCTGATGATGAATTGTCAATGGATGCTACACGTCAATTCACTCCAGAAGAAATGGAAGAATTGCAACGTCGTGTAGAAGCAGGAAACAAACACCTTGAAGAAACACAAAAACTTCCTGTTATTGATGATGCTGATGACATCAATCTTAACGAAACACAAACATTTAAATTAAATATTGAAGAATAAGAAAAACGCGATTGATATGCTATATTAACAGCGAGTGGACGATGGTGCGAGGTCTGCAATCACTGGGATATCAGTTATCCTTTTCTAAGATTTTATCTGAATAAAGTAAGATAAAAGGGATAAACTCACCTTACGGGTTAAAGAGGGAAATTTAGATTTCTACCTTATTTTTCAGTGTAGCTAAATTTCTAAACTAAGGTGGTACCACGAGCTTTCGTCCTTATTGAGACGAGAGCTCGTTTTGTTTTACCACTTAAAAAAGTCATTTTTCTGTCAATGAGTCAATCATGGGCAGTTGAATATTATTTATTATAAGGAGTAGTCATGAAATTAAAAGAAACGCTTAATCTTGGAAAAACTGCTTTTCCAATGCGTGCTGGACTCCCAAACAAAGAGCCTAAATGGCAAAAAGAATGGGAAGAAGCAGACATCTATGCTAAACGTCAACAATTAAACGAAGGCAAACCTTCATTCAATCTCCACGATGGACCTCCATATGCCAATGGTAATATCCACGTTGGTCACGCCATGAACAAAATTTCTAAAGACATTATTGTGCGTTCAAAATCAATGTCTGGTTTCCGTGCTCCTTATGTTCCTGGTTGGGATACACATGGACTTCCAATTGAACAAGTATTGGCTAAAAAAGGTGTAAAACGTAAAGAAATTCCTTTGACTGAATACCTTGAAATGTGTCGTGAATACGCTCTTAGCCAAGTAGACAAACAACGTGAAGACTTCAAACGTCTTGGTGTGTCTGCTGATTGGGAAAATCCATATGTAACACTTATCCCTGCATACGAAGCTGCACAAATTCGTGTCTTTGGTGCAATGGCTGATAAAGGTTATATCTACCGTGGTGCAAAACCAGTTTACTGGTCATGGTCATCAGAATCAGCTCTTGCCGAAGCTGAAATTGAATATCACGATATTGACTCAACATCACTTTACTATGCTAACAAAGTTAAAGATGGTAAAGGTGTGCTTGATACTGATACTTATATCGTTGTTTGGACAACAACTCCATTTACAGTAACTGCTTCACGTGGTTTGACTGTTGGTCCTGATATGGATTATGTTGTTGTTAAACCTGCTAACGATGATCGTAAATTTGTTGTTGCGGAAGCACTTCTTGATAGCCTTGCTGAAAAATTCGGTTGGGAATCATTTGAAGTTCTTGCAAAACACAAAGGTACTGAACTTGAATACATCGTTACTGAACACCCATGGGATACAGAAGTAGACGAACTTGTTATCTTGGGTGACCACGTTACACTTGATTCTGGTACTGGTGTTGTCCACACTGCCCCAGGTTTTGGTGAAGATGACTACAATGTAGGTATCAAATACAACCTTGAAGTTGCCGTTACAGTTGACGAACGCGGTATCATGATGGAAAATGCTGGACCTGAATTCCAAGGTCAATTCTATGATAAAGTTGTTCCAACTGTAAAAGAAAAACTTGGTGATCTTTTGCTTGCTAGCGAAGTTATCACTCACTCATACCCATTTGACTGGCGTACTAAAAAACCAATCATTTGGCGTGCTGTTCCACAATGGTTCGCATCTGTTTCTAAATTCCGTCAAGACATCCTTGATGAAATTGATCGCACAACATTCTATCCAGAATGGGGTCGCACTCGTCTTTACAACATGATTCGTGACCGTGGTGACTGGGTAATCTCACGTCAACGTGCATGGGGTGTTCCACTTCCAATCTTCTATGCTGAAGATGGTACAGCTATCATGACTAAAGAAGTGACTGATCACGTGGCTGACTTGTTCGAAGAATTCGGTTCAATCGTATGGTGGGAACGTGATGCCAAAGACCTTCTTCCAGAAGGATTCACTCACCCAGGTTCACCAAATGGTGAATTCACTAAAGAAACTGATATCATGGACGTTTGGTTCGATTCAGGTTCTTCATGGAATGGTGTTATGAATGCTCGTGAAGGTTTGGAATATCCAGCTGATCTTTACCTTGAAGGTTCTGACCAATACCGTGGTTGGTTCAACTCATCATTGATCACTTCAGTTGCTGTTAACGGACATGCACCTTACAAAGCTGTGCTTTCACAAGGTTTCGTTCTTGATGGTAAAGGTGAAAAAATGTCTAAATCTAAAGGTAACATCATTTCACCAAACGACGTTGCAAAACAATACGGTGCTGAAATCCTTCGTTTGTGGGTTGCTTCAGTAGATACTGACGCTGACGTACGTGTTTCTATGGAAATCCTTGGTCAAGTTTCAGAAACTTACCGTAAAATCCGTAACACACTTCGTTTCTTGATTGCTAACACAACAGACTTCAATCCAAATAAAGATGCAGTTACCTACGAAGATTTGCGCTCAGTTGATAAATACATGACTGTTAAATTCAACCAATTGGTAGCAACAATTCGTAAAGCTTATGAAGACTATGATTTCATGGCTATCTACAAAGCAGTTGTTAACTTCATCACAGTTGATTTGTCAGCCTTCTACCTTGATTTTGCCAAAGACGTTGTTTACATCGAAGCAGCAGACAATATTGCTCGCCGTCAAATGCAAACAGTCTTCTACGATATCTTGGTTAAAATCACTAAATTGTTGACTCCAATTCTTCCACACACAGCTGAAGAAATTTGGTCATACCTTGAATTCGAACCAGAAGAATTCGTTCAATTGTCAGAATTACCAGATGCTGAAGTCTTCGAAGGTCAAGAAAATATTCTTGAAGAATGGGATGCCTTCATGACACTTCGTAACCAAGCTCAAAAAGCTTTGGAAGAAGCTCGTAACGCTAAAGTTATTGGTAAATCATTGGAAGCACACTTGACAATTTATGCTGGTGAAGAAGTGAAAACTCTTCTTGCTGCCCTTGATAGCGACATTGCTCAATTGTTGATCGTATCACAATTGACTGTTACTGACGAAGCTGCTCCAGCAGATGCGGTTGCCTTTGATGGTGTTGCCTTTACAGTAGCGCATGCTGAAGGTGAAGTTTGTGATCGTTGCCGTCGCGTAGATCCAACAGCTAAAGAACGTTCATACGGTGTTACAATTTGTGACCACTGTGCTGAAATCGTTGAAGCTAACTTCCCAGAAGCAGTAGCAGAAGGCTTTGAAGTTAAAGCAAAATAATGCGATAACCTATAATAACTAAAAACGAACTCACTTGAGTTCGTTTTTTTGTATGTAAACTAAAAAAATCAGGTTTTAAAAACCTGATTAGTGAACTGTTGGGAAGGAAATTTCAATTAGATTCGCTGTATGTAAGGTTTTCAACTGATCTAATTGAACGGTAGATTTGTCAATTTTGCGTTTGAGGAAGAATTCCCGAATGGCTTCGATTTCACTTTCTTTGATAGCACGATACTTGTTTGAAATCAACAGTTCGTAATGACTTGGTGCTTTAGTGAAAACAACATCGGTATTTCCTGCAGAGTAAGTCTCAACGAGTTTAGCGTCCGTGTTTCGAAGCTGGTTACGAACTAGCTCGGAATGACTACTTGTTGTGTTGATTAACCTCATAAATTTCCTCCTATGAACTTTCTACAATTATTATAACACTATTTTAGGTGAAAAACTTAGATTATGAGATTTTAATGATGATTTTTTTTCCAAGCATCAACACCCCATTTATGGCTGCCACGTTTTAATTTTACAATAGCTTCATCGACTGGGAACCAAGCAAGGTGATTAAAATCTTCAAGCGGTGCCCCAATTTTTTCATAATGTGTGACTTCATAGAGGTAAGCAGGGTTATAAAAATAAGTATCACGATGATGTGAGTAGAAGTACTCGTCAGCTTGTCCGTAATAATAACCAAGTTCAGCTGAAAATCCGAGTTCTTCAATAAGTTCGCGTTTTAAGGCTGAAAAATGATCTTCGCCCGCTTCGATTTCTCCGCCTGGAAGGAACCAAGAGCCGTTAGGGGCTTGAACTAAAATGATTTGGTCTTTAGTTGCATTTGGAATGATGGCATACACTCCGTAGCGAGCTTTGTAATCAACATTATCAATTTTTTCACCAAAGGTTGGATTTGACATAAACTTCTCCTATAAACATGTGCCAGAAAGAGTGGAGATAATATTTTTAATCTCTAAAATGGATTTGTAAGAGTGGCTATTAATCTCATTATACTAAAAAAATCTGTCTTTTGCTAGAAAATTGTCGGAATATTTTGATTTTGAATTTGAAGATGTTAAAAAAGCCTAGAAAGCTAAAAACTTCCTAGACTTTGCTTTTATTATTCTGCTGAAACAGTTTCTTCTTTTTCAACTTTTTTAGCTGATTTGATGATGATTTTACCATTGCTTGTCATCACAGCTTTCAAATCTTTTTCAGTTGGGTGTTCAAGGTAGAAGTCTGTAATAGCATCTTCAATGTGATCTTGGATAGTACGACGAAGTGGACGAGCACCCATCTTAGGATCATATCCAAGGTCAACTAGTTTTTCTTTAACTTTATCTGTTACTTCAAGGTGAATATCGTTAGTTGCCAAACGGTTGTTAACATCGTCAAGCATGAGGTTAACGATATGAAGGAGATTATCTTTGCTTAGGGCTTTGAATTCGATAATGCCGTCAAAACGGTTCATGAATT
Organism: Streptococcus sp. KCJ4932; assembly: GCF_004352745.1. Classification (NCBI taxonomy): domain Bacteria; kingdom Bacillati; phylum Bacillota; class Bacilli; order Lactobacillales; family Streptococcaceae; genus Streptococcus; species Streptococcus sp. KCJ4932. Next base: position 56,776 of record NZ_SJWW01000009.1, read on the forward strand.
CAGGGCTGAAGAAGTCTCCAAGTTGACCAAGAACAGAATTTGTACGTCCTTCACGAGCAGCACCGAAACCAACAGAAGCTTCAGATTTGCCAGTACCAGCGTTGGATGTCATGATGATAATTGTATCTTTAAAGCTTACAGTGCGTCCTTGACCGTCAGTTAAACGCCCATCGTCAAGAACTTGCAAGAACATGTGCATGACATCAGGGTGTGCTTTTTCAACTTCATCAAGCAAGATGAGTGAGTATGGATTTCGACGAACTTTTTCAGTTAATTGACCAGCTTCTTCGTAACCAACATATCCTGGAGGGGCTCCGACGAGTTTAGCGACGGCGTGTTTTTCCATGTATTCAGACATGTCAAAGCGAATCATGCTGTCAGCTGAACCGAAGAGTTCAATAGCGAGTTGTTTTGAAAGTTCAGTTTTACCAACACCAGTAGGACCGACAAAGAGGAATGAACCAATTGGACGGTTTGGTGTACCAAGACCAACACGGTTACGACGGATAGCTTTGGCAATCTTATCAACAGCTTCGTCTTGACCAATAACGTGTTCTTTCAAGTCATCAGCAAGGTGAATCAATTGTGATTGTTCTTTTTCTTTCAAGTCACCAACAGGGATGTTTGTTTTTTCTTCAACGATTGCTTCGATAGTTTTCTCAGTAATCACTGGAATATCATCTTCGTTGATGGTTTGTTTTTGCATTTCCTTGTATTTAGCGATTTGATCACGGAAATATGCTGCGCGTTCGTAATCTTCTTCACGAGTGGCTTGAGTTTTTAGATTTTCAGCTTGAACCAAACGTTTGTCAATTTCTTTTGGATCAACAAAGTTGAGTGTCAAGTTCATCTTAGAACCCGCTTCATCGAGAAGGTCGATAGCTTTATCTGGAAGGAAACGGTCTTGAATGTAGCGATTTGAAAGGGTAGCAGCAGCTTCGATAGCATCATCACTGTATTTGACATGGTGATAATCTTCGTATTTCTTTTGAATACCACGAAGAATAGTAATAGTTTCTTCGACGCTTGGTTCGTCAACTTTTACAGGTTGCATACGACGTTCAAGCGCAGCATCTTTTTCGATGATACGGTATTCGTTCAAAGTAGTTGCACCAACTAATTGTAGCTCGCCACGAGCAAGAGCGGGTTTCAAGATGTTACCAGCATCCATGTTACCGTCACCAGCATTACCAGCGCCGACAATTTCGTGGATTTCATCGATGAAGAGGATAACATCTTTACGTTCACGGATTTCTTCCATGAGTTTTTGCATACGTTCTTCAAATTGACCACGAATACCAGTTCCTTGAACAAGGCTTACCACGTCTAGGCGGATAACTTGTTTATTTTGGAGTTTTTGTGGAACGTTACCGTCTACAATTTTTTGGGCTAATCCTTCAACAACGGCAGTTTTACCAACACCAGGTTCTCCGATAAGAACAGGATTGTTTTTTGTACGGCGGTTAAGAATTTCGATAACACGAACAATTTCAGCATCACGTCCGATGACAGGGTCGATATCACCACGACGTGCGATATCAGTAACATTGATACCAAATTCTTCTAGCAAACCTTTAGGCTCTTGTTGTGCTGGTCCGTTTGGGCGGAAATTGTTGTTGCCATTGCCACCGCGTCCGTTATTATTGCCTCCACCAGATTGAGTTGGAGGAGTATTTTGGAATCCTTGGCTTCCAAATGCTGGGAAGCCGCTGAGATTATTAAAGAAATCGTCGAAAGGATTCGATGATTGGTTTGTTTGGTTAGAAGTTGATTGAGGATTACCTCCTAATCCTCCTAATCCTCCTAAAATAGCGTTATTTGGGTCAGTTTTCATAATTTGATAGCAATTTTGACACAAATCAATTTGCTTTTGCTGACCATTGACATTTGTATACAGGTGAATAGTAGATTCATTTAAATGACAATTTTGACAGAGCATATAAAATACCCTCCTTTCGTAATGTCTGACTAAAACAACAAAGGTCAAAGATAGTCAGATTTCATACTTACATTATAGCACTAGCCACTAGGAAATCAAGTAAAAAGCATTAAAAAATTAGCACTCTTATAAAAAGAGTGCTAATTTTTTTCAGGGTCAATTTGACTAGCAGCCATAGACCCCATAATAGCTCCAAAGATAAAACCAGAAAAAATGAAGATACTTAAGAAGAGAGGATTGAACAAGATTTCAAGAGGATTTTCACCTTCTTGCCATTTGCTAAACATGTTAAAAACAAGCATAAAAATGGCAAAAACAACTCCATTAAGCCAGCCTTTTTTCTTAGCTTTTTGGCGCTCTTTCTCAAGCTTATCTCTAGGGACTTCAAGAGGTCCCTGTAAGTCTCTATTGGTCAGCATTGTCATCATAACCATTGGCATGACAAAAATAATGACAAAAGCGTTGCAGTAGAGAAAAATTTCAGCAGATACTTTCCAGACAGTGCTCAAGAGAAAGGTAAGAGCTGTTGAAATAAATTCAAAAAGGAAGAGCAAGATAAATAATTTATTTCCAATTCGGTTAACTTCTTGCTCACGGTATTCGTCCAATGCTCCATTAATACCATAAAATCGTTTGATGAATCGTGGCCATAGCGGCCCTTTACTTTTTTTCATGACTAAATCTCCTAATTCCCAATTCCTTTTTAAAGATGGCGAGTCTCCCAAAATAGTGTATTTAGATCAGTTCCTAATGCCTCGGCTAACTTGATGCAAAGGTCAAGTGAAGGATTGTACTTGTTATTTTCAATTAAATTAACAGTTTGCCTTGCGATTCCTATTTGCTTAGCAAGGGCAAGCTGAGAAATACCTAAATTAGTTCGAAATTCTTTAACTCGGTTCATTATTCCATCCTAATCTTTCTTGTACCAAGTATAGTACAATATATGTGACATGTCAATTATAAATGACATGTTTTTCTGAATTAAAATTTATTTTTATTCAAAATAGGCTTGACAAGGTGTATAATTATGCTAAAATTAGGTATATTATTCAAGAAGAAAAGGATGGATTGGCCTATGGTTTTTAATAATTCGTTTTTGAAAGAGATTGATTTTACTAAGGAAGAGCTAACTAATCTCATTGATTTGGGATTGAAATTTAAAGAGTTGAAAAAGAAGAAAATTGCTCATAAATATTTAGAAGGCTTAAATATTGCTCTTATTTTCGAGAAGACAAGTACCAGAACACGTTCTGCTTTTACAGTAGCTGGACAAGATTTAGGGATGAATGTGACTTATCTTGGAAGCAGTGAAATTCAACTTGGCAAAAAAGAATCCGTAATTGATACGGCAAAAGTTCTAGGTTCAATGTTTGACGGGATTGAATATCGTGGCTTCAAGCAATCTGATGTTGAAGCTTTAGCGGAATTCTCTGGTGTGCCTGTCTGGAATGGTTTGACAGATACTTGGCATCCAACGCAAATGATTGCTGATTTTATGACTTTGAAAGAAGTTTTTGGAAACCTAGAAGGTTTGACAATCGCTTATGTTGGCGATGGACGCAACAATATGGCAAATTCTTTGTTAGTTACTTCAGCTATTCTTGGCGTGAATGTAAAAATCATTGCACCAGCTAGCTTACAGCCAGAAAAAGAAATCATCGAGATTGCACAAGCACACAATAACGGAGCTGAGTTGACTATTACTGATGAGCTTGATGCCGTTTGTGGCGTTGATATGCTTTACACAGACGTTTGGGTGTCAATGGGCGAAAAAGTTGATTTTAAAGAACGTATCGACCTTTTGTTGCCTTATCAAATTAATGCTGATTTGGTTGAAAAGACAGGAAATCCAGATGTGATTGTCATGCATTGCTTGCCTGCTTTCCATGATTTAAACACAGAAATCGGTCAAGATATCTATGATAAATATGGTTTAGCAGAACTTGAAATTACAGATGAAGTCTTCCAAAAATACAGCTCAGTCATTTTCCAAGAAGCTGAGAACCGCATGCATTCCATCAAAGCGATTATGTATAATTCCCTAAAAGAGATTTAAAACGTTCTTTTTTGACGAGAAATTGTGATAAATGTGAGAAAATGCACTCTCTTGTTGTTTGTTTAGGAGAAATTATGTTAAAATAGTATGGACAATAAACGAAGAGGAGAATAGTCATGGAATCACATTTGGTGAGAATTATCAATCGTCTTGAATTAATGACGACTGATGGTAGCAATCTTAAACGTAATTTTGAACGTGATGGTGTCGTTGTGGCAGAAGTGTCTTTCAGCAATGACCCTGAAAATGGTCCAGTTTTCACTTTGCGTGATGTTGAAGCACGTGAGTCTTACTCATTTGACAGCATTGATTTGATCGCAATGGAAATTTACGATCTTCTTTACTAAGATAAAGAAAAAATTCAGACACAGTATAAGGGCAAAGGATTTTTAGTCCTTTCCATCCTATTTTTAAGTGTGGTTTCTGTGCTTTCTTATATTGCTATTTTGAATTGATAAAAGTCTAGGATTTTCTAGGCTTTTTTGTTTTTTATAAATGCTTGATACTTAGGTAAAAATTCTTTTTAATCGTTTTGACTAGAAGTGTCTAAAATCCCTATATATCAAGCTTTTTAAGTCAAATCATCCTTTAGTGTTGATTGGTATTTTTATTCAATATATGTTATAATTAATTGATTATTGCTTATAGGAGACACAAATGGATTTTTCATTTTTACCAAAGTATTGGGCTTATTTTAACTACGGTGTCCTTGTAACCATCATGATTTCAGCTTGTGTTGTCTTTTTTGGGACAATCATTGGTATCTTGGTTGCTTTAGTTAAACGTACAAATATTAAAATTTTAAATTGGATTGCTAGTTTTTATGTTTGGGTCTTTCGTGGAACTCCGATGGTCGTGCAAATCATGATTGCCTTTGCTTGGATGCATTTTAGTAATGCACCTATCGTAGGTTTTGGCGTTTTGGACCTTGACTTTTCACGTTTGCTTCCAGGTATTATTATTATTTCGCTAAATAGCGGAGCTTATATTTCTGAAATTGTTCGTGCTGGTATCGAAGCAGTGCCAAAAGGGCAACTTGAAGCGGCTTATTCATTAGGAATTCGCCCTGTGAATGCAATGCGTTATGTTATTTTGCCACAAGCCCTTAAAAATATTTTACCAGCTCTTGGTAATGAATTTATTACGATTATCAAAGATAGTTCACTTCTTCAAACAATCGGTGTTATGGAATTGTGGAACGGTGCACAATCAGTCGTAACAGCTACATATCTACCAATTACGCCATTGTTGTTTGCTGCATTCTATTACCTCATGGTGACTACAGTCTTGTCATTCTTACTTAAAAAACTTGAAAATCGTATGGGAAATGGAGGTAGCAACTAATGTCAGAGACTCTTATTTCAATTAAAGGCCTTCACAAATACTTCGGAAAAAATGAAGTGCTTAAAGGCATTGATCTTGATATTAAAGCAGGTGAAGTTGTTGTTATCATCGGCCCTTCAGGATCTGGGAAATCAACTTTCCTTCGTACAATGAACTTGCTTGAAACACCTACTAAGGGTGTGATTACCTTTGAAGGTGTCGATATTACTGATAAGAAAAATGACATTTTCAAAATGCGTGAAAAAATGGGAATGGTTTTCCAACAATTTAACCTCTTCCCAAATATGACAGTGCTTGATAATATCACTTTGTCACCAATTAAGACAAAAGGTGTTTCTAAAGAAGAAGCGCAAGCTAAAGCTTATGATTTGCTAGATAAAGTTGGGCTTCGTGATAAAGCTGATGCCTATCCAACAAGTCTATCAGGTGGTCAACAACAACGTATTGCTATTGCGCGTGGTCTTGCCATGGACCCAGATGTTCTTCTTTTTGATGAACCAACATCAGCGCTTGACCCAGAAATGGTTGGTGAAGTTCTTGGTGTTATGCAAGATTTGGCGAAATCTGGTATGACAATGGCAATTGTAACGCATGAAATGGGATTTGCGCGTGAAGTTGCTGACCGTGTCATTTTCATGGACGGTGGTGTGATTGTTGAACAAGGTTCACCAGAAGATGTTTTTGAAAATACTAAAGAAGCACGTACAAAAGATTTCTTGAGTAAAGTTTTGTAAGATAAAAAATAGCCCCAGTTGAGTTACAAACTCGGCTGAGGTTTTTTGTTATAAAAAAAGAAAGTTAAAGGTACTTAAAAATGAGTAAAACATTAACTATAAATTAGTAGATTTTATACATTAAGCACACTTAATTTTTATGTTTTAGTTATTTTTAAGAGTGTTTTAGTCTATGAAAGGAGTGTGAAAACAGCTATATTATAACGATTCTAAAAAAGGGGTGGTTTTATTTAGAATGATTCTAATCAATGTATAAATAAAGAAAAAAATTAATTTTTATGGTTTTTTTCGCTTATGTTTATGATATAATGATTCGGACGGAAGGTCAAATATTTTATCAAAAAAATTTGGGGAGGTCAAGAATTTTGATTTTGCAGAATGCTAAAGTTGGTATTCCTTACACTATTGTCAGTATTGATTTACCTGATGAGAGTGTTAGACACTTGTCAGACTTGGGGCTAAAAGTAGGAGCCTCACTTAAAGTGGTTTCTAAAACGCCAACTAGTGCGATTGTTATGCTTAAATCAAGTCGTTTGGCTTTTGATCAATCGATTTTAAGTCAAATTGATGTCACAGAAGAAGAAGGTGCTCTATTATCCCTTCCTCTTTCAGAGTTAAAAGTAGGTGAGTATGCTTACGTTGACGGTATTTATGCAATGAATGAAGCAAAACGTCGTCTTATGGATATGGGCTTGACTCGCCATACAAAAGTTTACTTACGTAAAGTTGCTCCTTTGGGAGACCCAATTGAAATTAGCTTACGCGGTTACGAATTGACACTTCGTAAGTCTGAAGCGCAAATGATTAGTGTCGTAAAAGTAGATAGCGAGGGGGAAAAATGACAGAGATAGCCTTAATCGGTAATCCGAATAGTGGTAAAACAAGTCTTTTTAACTTATTGACAGGAACAAGTCAACGCGTTGGTAACTGGCCTGGTGTTACTGTTGAGCGTAAAAGTGGAACAGTTAAGAAACACGCAGACTGGAAAGTTCAAGATTTACCAGGGATTTATTCAATGTCACCTTACACGCCTGAAGAAAAAGTTGCGCGTGATTATTTATTGAGTAATGATGCTGACAGCATTCTTAATGTTGTTGACGCAACAAACTTGGAACGTAACCTTTACTTGACAACTCAATTAATTGAAACAGGTATTCCAGTGACTGTTGCACTTAATATGAGTGATGCCCTAAAAGCTCAAGGTAAAACAATTAATGTTGATAAACTTTCTTATCAATTAGGTGTTCCAGTTGTTTCAACTAGTGCGGTTAAAAATACAGGTGTCGATAAAGCTGTTAAAAAAGCAGCTAATACGACAAAAGAAAGTGTTGATTTTATTCAATACCCAACTTACAGTGACCAATTCGAAGCAGCTGTTAAGCAAATTATTGATATTCTTGGAGATGTTGTTCCAGAACGTTCAGCACGTTTTTATGCCATTAAATTATTTGAACGTGACACTTTGGTACAAGAAGAAATTACTTTGTCTGATTTCCAAAAAGGTGAAATTAACCAAGTGATTAAGATTACAGAAGAAATCTTTACAGAGGATTCTGAATCTATCGTTATCAATGAACGTTACGCATTTATTGAACGAGTTGCTAAAATGGCTCAAAACCAAGATAGCAATTTCAAAATGACAGTTTCTGATAAAATTGACCGAATTGTAACAAATCGTATCTTGGCCTTACCAATTTTTGCTGTTGTAATGTTCTTGGTTTACTACCTATCAATTCAAACGGTTGGTACAATGGGAACTGACTGGGTTAACGACGTTCTCTTTGGAGAGTTAGTTCCTGGGTGGGTTCAATCTGGTCTTGATGCTCTTCATGTTTCAGGATGGCTTGAATCACTTATCATAGATGGTATTGTAGCTGGTGTCGGAACAGTTCTTGGTTTCTTGCCTCAAATCTTTGTTCTCTTTATCTGTCTAGGTATTTTGGAAGATATTGGATACATGAGTCGTATTGCATTTGTTATGGACCGTGTCTTCAGACGTTTTGGTTTGTCAGGTAAATCATTTATTCCAATGTTGATTGCAACAGGTTGTGGTGTACCAGCTGTTATGGCAAGTCGTACCATTGAAAATGAACGTGACCGCCGCATCACTATCATGACAGCAACATTCATGCCATGTTCTGCTAAATTAGCGATTATCGCTTTGATTGCAGGTGCTTTCTTCCCTGATAATCCAATCGTTGCACCATCTACTTACTTTATTGGTGTTATTACAATTATCCTTTCAGGGATTGCGCTTAAGAAAACGAAATTACTCGGCAGCTATGTCAGTCCATTTATCATGGAATTACCAGCTTATCACATGCCAAAAATCATGAGTGTGCTACGTTACGCTTTTGGTAAAGCTCTTAGCTTTGTGAAACGTGCTGGTACAGTTATCTTTAGCTTGACAGTTATTATTTGGTTCATGTCAACTTATAACTTTACTTTCCAAGCTGTTGATACTGACCACTCTATCTTGGCTTCACTTGGTAAATTGATTTCATGGCTCTTTGAACCACTTGGATTTGGTAACTGGAAGGCTACAGTTGCTGCAGCAACAGGTCTTGCTGCTAAAGAAGCTGTTGTCGGTACTTTTGGTATTTTGTATAACGATAGTACAACTCATGGTTTGTACCATGCTTTGCAATTGGATTATACATCACTTGCAGCCTTCTCATTCTTGATTTTCAACCTCCTTTGCGCACCATGTTTTGCTGCAATGGGGGCAATCAAACGTGAAATGGGTGATGCTAAGTGGACACTTGGAGCTATTGGTTTCCAAACAGGTCTCGCTTACGTTGTTAGTCTGATTATTTATCAACTTGGGCTTGTTGCTTTCTACGGTAAAGGTATTAACTTCTGGACAATCGTAGCTGTTGTTCTATTAATTGCGATTATCTACTTTATCGTGAGAAAACCAGCTCAAGAAAAAGAAGAAGTGATTACATTAGATAATCTAGAAAAAGTTGGAGAATAGTGTTTATGGCGACTATTATTATTGCATTGCTAATTGCATTTGCTGTCTTTATGGGCTTACGAAGTTTCATCAAGGGTAAAGGCTCTTGTGGTGATTGCAATTGTTCTTGTCCTGTAAAAGATAGCCAACATAAAAGTGTGAAAATGAAATAACAGAGGAATGCTTGCTCAGCTGAGCAAGTATTCCTTTTGTTGTATTTTTATAGAATATTCTGATAATTTATTAAAAAATATTTTATTATGAAGTCGCTTTCTGGTATAATAAAAGAAATATATTTTCAGGAGAATTTCATGGCAAAACTTATAGATGGTAAAGCTTTAGCTGCTAAAATGCAAAATGAATTAGTTGAGAAGGTTGAAAAATTAAAAGCTGAAGCTGGTATTGTACCTGGTCTAGTGGTGATTTTGGTTGGTGATGATCCCGCTAGTCAGGTTTATGTGCGTAATAAAGAACGCTCTGCTAAGAAAGCTGGATTCTTGAGTGAAACGGTTCGTTTATCAGAATCAACTAGTGAGGAAGAATTGATTCAAGTCATTGAGCAATACAACAATGATGATCGCTTCCACGGGATTTTGGTACAGTTACCACTTCCTGCCCACATTAACGACAAACGTGTGATTTTGGCAATTGATCCTAAAAAAGATGTGGATGGTTTTCACCCTATCAACACAGGTCATTTGTGGAATGGACGTCCTGTCATGGTGCCCTGTACGCCAGCTGGAATCATGGAATTATTGCGTGCTTACGAAGTTGATTTAGAAGGAAAAACGGCAGTTATTATTGGTCGTTCAAATATTGTCGGAAAACCAATGGCGCAGCTCTTGCTTGATAAAAATGCAACAGTGACACTAGCGCACTCACGTACTCGTGACTTGGCGCGTGTAACAAAACAAGCTGATGTCTTGATTGTGGCAATCGGTCAAGGACATTTTGTGACTAAGGAATTCGTCAAAGAAGGCGCTGTAGTCATTGATGTTGGTATGAACCGTGATGAAAATGGCAAATTAATCGGGGATGTTAAGTTTGATGAAGTTGAACCAGTAGCTAGTCTCATCACACCAGTTCCTGGGGGCGTTGGTCCAATGACAATTACCATGCTGATGGAGCAAACTTATCAATCAGCTCTTAGAAGTGTGAAAGCATGATTATTGACGAACGCTTAGCACGCAAGGTTGTTGTCAAACGTCAAGCGGATTCCCATAAGGGGACTTATGGGCGCGTACTCTTGATTGGTGGCTTTTATCCTTATGGCGGGGCTATTATCATGAGTGCTTTAGCTGCTGTTAAAAGCGGTGCTGGGCTAGTGACAGTAGCAACTGAACGTGAGAACATTGTAGCACTTCACACTCAGTTACCAGAAGCTATGGCTTTTGATTGTGAGGACGAAGAATTTTTAGCAGAAAATCTTACTAAGGCAGATGTGGTTTTGATTGGTCCTGGTTTAGGAGAAAATAGCAAAGCTAAACGTGTGTTTGAAGAAGTGCTTTCTAAAGTTTCTGAAAATCAGATTTTGCTTGTTGATGGCTCTGCTTTAAATCTTCTTGCCAAAGCCATGCCAGTTTTTTGTCAGGCAGGTTACATTATTTTAACACCGCACCAAAAGGAGTGGGAACGTCTGTCTGGTTTGGCAATTGCTGACCAAAGTCTTGAAAATACACAAGCAGCTCTAGCTAATTTTCCAAAAGAGACGATTTTAGTGGCTAAAAGTCATCACACCAAAATCTTACAAGGTAGCCAAGTTGGAGAATTAACCGTTGGTGGTCCTTATCAGGCAACTGGTGGCATGGGCGATACCCTCTGTGGGATGATTGCAGGCTTTGTAGCACAATTTAAGGAAAATCTTTTTGAGAGTGTAGCAGTAGCAACTTATTTGCACTCAGCGATCGCTGAACAACTCAGTCAAGAAGCTTATGTCGTTTTACCGACAACAATCAGCGCCGCTCTTCCAAAAGCAATGAAAAAATTATCAGAATAAAATAGCAAAGTACACTTTTTATAATAAAAAGTGTACTTTTTTGCTCTCGAAAATACTTACAAAACAAAATATTTCAAAAATGTTACAAATGTTACAGTTTTATATTGACTTATGTAAAAAACTACTCTATAATATTGGCAGAATTGGCCGATTCTAAGATGACAATAGTTGTTAAAAAGGTTATTTATCACGCTGTATTAGCTTTTTTCTAAAATTATCCAAAAGATTTTTTTAGAAAAAACAGTGTAATCTTTTTGTAACAAAAAACTGGTTATAAGCAAGTTTTTGGGAAATGTTTATTTTATCAAAGGGGAAAGATATTATGAAAAAAGGTAACTTTAATCAAAGAGCACAACGCTTTTCAATTCGTAAATATAGCATTGGAGTTGCATCTGTTTTGGTAGCAAGCGTGCTATTTATGGGAGGACATGTTGTAGCAGCTGAGGATATGTTGTCAGCGGATACCATGTTACAAGAACAAGTCACTCAATCAGGTAATAATCAGGTAGTAACTAACGAAAACACTAAGCAGGAAACAAGTGAGGGAGAGCTTGTTTCTAAAATCAATCAGCCCAGTGAAGTGCCTGATATCGGTGATAAAGAAGAAACTGTGAATGCTGAACAAGACCTAGCTTTAAAGGATGATCAAGTATCTACAAAAGAAAATCAGCCAGAACAAGAGACAGTTGTTAGCGAAGAAATTAATCAGTCAGCGGATTTTCCTAAAACTGTCACTGTTGATGCGGCTGATTTAGTAGGTGAAGCAAAAGCCAATCAAGAGTCATTTGTTAGAGAATCAAAAGTGTCTGTTACTGCTCAAAGTAATTTGCCAAGCCAAGGTTATTACACTTATTCTCAAAAGACAGAAGTAAAAAATGAACCGAGTGCCTCAGCTCCAGTTGCTTTTTATGCTAACGCTGGTGACCGTGTCTTTTATGACCAAGTCTTAACACGAGACGGTTATCAATGGATTTCTTATAATTCTTATTCAGGTCAACGCCGTTATGCTGCTATTTCTAAATTAACAGCTGAAGTTGTTCAAAAATTATCTGGCTCACTTAATTTTCAAAATGTGACAAGCCAAGGCTTTGATGTCCTAGTAACAAATATCTCAGATCCTAAGGAGATTACAAGTGTTAAAGTTCCTGTTTGGACTGTTAAGGACGATCAAGATGATATTATTTGGTACGACGCCACTAGACAAGGTAATGGTGATTACAAAGTCCGTGTGAATATAGTGGATCATAAAGGTGAAACAGGAACCTACAATGTTCACTTGTATTATCAAGAAAGCGATGGACATCTTCAAGGGGTAGCGGCTAAGCAAGTAACTTTACCAGAAAAAACAGCTGGTGCCAAGACAATTCCAGCTCAAGGTTCTTACGTATTTCAAAATACAGTAGAAGTAAAAAATGAAGCTCGTATGTCAGCACCGACAGAATTTACCTTTGAAAAGGGTTATAAATTAGATTATTACGACCAAGTTTTAGAGGCTGATAATCATCAATGGATTTCTTACGTCAGCTATGGTGGCGTTCGTCGCTATATTCCAATTGCAACTTTGACAAATCAAAAACCAACAGGAGATATTTCGGTTAATAATCATGCTAACGGTGATTTTGATGTGGTTATTTCGAATATTTCAGATGCCAATGGTGTATCAGCCGTCAAGGTTCCTATCTGGACCGTTAAGAATGAACAAGACGATATCATTTGGTACGATGGTGCCAAACAAAACGATGGGACCTATAAGGTAACTGTCAAACTTTCAGACCATCGTAATGAACGAGGAGCCTATAATATTCACCTTTATTATGTAGAATCAAATGGTCAGCTGCAAGGTGTTGCGGGAACTCAAGTGACGATTCCTGAAGCAAGATTGTCGGGCGATTTACACATTAGCAATCAGTCTGCAGCAGGTTTTGATATTTTGGTAACTAATGTGTCTAATCCTGGTTCACTGAAAGCAGTTAAGGTACCTGTCTGGTCAACGCAGGGAGGACAAGATGACATTATTTGGTACACTACAACTAAACAAGCTGATGGTAGTTATAAGACAAGGGTTAATGTTAGTGACCATAAAAATAATTATGGTGAGTACAATATCCACCTTTATTATGAGCAAGCAGATGGTTCTCTGAAGGGTGTCGGTGGTGTTAAAACAACCCTTGAAGCACCTAAGACACCAGCAATGCCACAAAGTGGGACTTATACTTTTACAAGTTTAAAAGAGGTCAAGAGTCAACCGCGTTTATCAGCACCAACAGAATTCACGCTTGATGCAGGTTACCAAGTCCGCTATGACAAGGCTTTGTATGCGGATGGTCATCAATGGATTTCTTATCTTAGCTATGGTGGTTTAAGACGTTACGTTTTAATAGATTAAAAGGAGAAGGGGCTTCTACCAGTGCTTAAACTGGTAGAGGTAGAGTTTAGGAAAAGGGAAAATGCGAAAGAAGTTTTCAAAAAAGGTTCTTATTTTACTTTTGACTTTTACTAACCTAGTGGTTGGTTATGGTCTGTGTCGACAACTGATGGTTACTCATCAAGAATCTGAGGTTAAACTTGATGAGTATGCTTTTGAAAAAAGCATGAAGAAAACTCAGAAGAAAATTTATCCTGACTTGTCAAAGTATGATCGTTTAAGTATTTTAGTGTCAATTTCACATCAGAAAATGATTGTTTATTCTAAAAATGATGTCATTTTTAAAACCAAAGTATCGACTGGCGCTAAAGATACGCCAACACCAACGGGGAAATTTGCTATCGAGGCAGAACGTGGTGACTTTTCTTATGATGATAGTTTGAACCGAGGTGTTTGTTACTGGGTATCCTTTAAAGACCATGGAGCATGTCAGTTTCAAAGTCTTCCGACAGATTGGAAAGGAAAGGTCTTGAAAGGAGAGATGAAGAAACTCGGAAGGGCATGTACTGATGGGAATGTAAGGTTATCAAAAGAAGATGCCAAGTGGCTTTTTGAACACATGCCAGAAGGAGTTATCGTTAGTGTGCATTAGTTAGAGGTCCTAGAATTAGAAAAAATTTTCGATTTTCAATAGAGCCGCTTTTGAATTTCTAGGCTCGAGAAAAAACTGTCCACTGGACAGTTTTTTTCTGCTATAATAGTAAATGATATGCAAAATTTGTATGAAGTCAAAAATACTATGGAAAGGAGCCTGTTATGTCAGATTATTTAAGTGTTTCGACTTTGACAAAATACCTTAAATTGAAGTTTGATCGTGATCCTTATTTGGAACGCGTTTATTTGACAGGTCAGGTTTCCAATTTTCGACGTCGTCCAACGCATCAATATTTTTCTTTGAAAGATGAAAATGCAGTGATTCAAGCGACGATGTGGGCAGGGACTTTTAAAAAACTTGGTTTTGAGCTTGAAGAAGGTATGAAAATCAATGTTGTGGGACGTGTCCAACTTTATGAACCGAGTGGGTCATATTCTATTATTATTGAAAAGGCAGAACCAGACGGTATTGGTGCTTTAGCGCTGCAATTTGAACAGTTGAAGAAGAAATTAGCAGAAGCTGGCTACTTTGATGAGCGTCATAAGCGTCAACTGCCACAATTTGTGAAGAAAATCGGTGTGGTAACCAGTCCAAGTGGTGCGGTTATTCGAGATATTATCACGACAGTGTCGCGTCGTTTTCCTGGGGTTGAGATTTTACTTTTCCCGACAAAGGTTCAAGGAGAAGGTGCTAGTCAGGAAGTGGCTGCTAATATCGCAAAAGCAAATGAACGTGATGACTTAGATCTTTTGATTATTGGTCGTGGTGGAGGTTCTATCGAGGACTTGTGGGCTTTTAACGAAGAAATTGTTGTTCAAGCGATTTTTGAATCTCGTTTGCCAGTCATTTCGAGTGTGGGACACGAGACGGACACGACATTGGCAGATTATGTTGCCGACCGTCGTGCAGCGACTCCGACAGCGGCTGCTGAACTTGCGACACCTGTGACTAAGGCTGATATTATTTCTTGGATTGCTGAACGTGATAATCGTATCTATCAAGCTGCTCTACGTCGCATTAAGCAAAGTCAAGAACGTCTTGATAAATTAGCTAATTCAGTGATTTTTAGACAGCCAGAGCGTTTATATGATGGTTATGTTCAAAAACTGGACCGCTTGGTCATGTCCTTGACAAATACCATGCAAAATCAATTTAGCCAAGCTAAACAACGTCAAGAGTTATTACACCAGCGTTTACTTGCTTTGGATTTTGATAGTCAGATTAAGCATTACAAAGACAATTTGCAAGGTTTAAGACGCTTGTTGTTATCAAATATGACTAGTCAATACGATAGTAAGTTAGCTCGATTTGAAAAGGCACAAGATGCCTTACTGTCCCTTGACACTAGCCGTATTATTGCTAGGGGCTATGCGATGGTGCAAAAAGATGATAAAGTCATCTCAAGTGTGACCAATGTCAATCTAGGAGACAAATTGACGGTTCAATTAAAAGACGGTCAACTCGAAGTGGAGGTAAAAGATGCCAAGTAAAAAAACATTTGAAGAAAATTTACAAGATTTAGAAGCGATTGTAACAAAACTTGAAAACGGCGATGTAGCTCTTGAAGACGCTATTGCTGAATTTCAAAAAGGAATGCTTCTTTCGAAAGAATTGCAAAAAACACTAGATTCAGCTGAAAAAACACTTGTTAAAGTGATGCAAGCTGACGGAACTGAAACAGAAATGGATGCCTAATGGATAAAGTAAGTAAAATTGGTCAAGCCATTCATCGATATTACGAACAAAAAGACTTAGTATCGCCAGATTTGATTGAGTCAATCTTGTATTCTGTTGATGCTGGGGGCAAACGTATCCGTCCATTGATTTTTCTAGAATTACTAGAAGGTTTTGGAATTTCTTTGACAGATGCTCATTATGATGTGGCTGCCGCTCTTGAAATGATTCACACAGGTAGTTTGATTCACGATGATTTACCTGCCATGGATGATGATGATTATCGTCGCGGACGCTTAACAAACCACAAAAAATTTGATGAAGCAACAGCGATTTTGGCTGGAGATAGTCTCTTTTTAGACCCATTTGATTTGGTGGCAAATGCTGCGCTAACAGCTGACATCAAAATTCGTTTGATTGCAGAATTATCACATGCTTCAGGAACTTATGGTATGGTTGGTGGTCAAATGCTTGATATGAAAGGTGAAGAACGTAAACTCAGCCTTTCAGAATTGCAATTGATTCATGCAAATAAGACAGGAAAATTATTAACCTTCCCTGTTGTGGCGGCTGGTATTGTTGCAGGAGTAGCTACTGAAGAACTTGAGGAGCTGCGCAAAGCAGGAAGCTTGATTGGGCTTGCTTTCCAAGTTCGCGATGATATTTTAGATGTGACAGCAAGTTTTGAAGAAATTGGAAAAACACCGAAAAAAGATTTACTAGCTGACAAAGCGACTTACCCAAGCTTACTTGGTTTAGATAAGTCTTATGAGATTTTAAATCAATCGCTTGACCAAGCGCTAGCGATTTTCAAAACCCTCTCAGCCACTCATGGCTTACATGCAGAAAAAATCACAGAAATGATAGAAAGGTTACGACTAAATGCCTAAGGAAAGAGTTGATGTACTAGCCTATAAACAAGGGCTTTTTGAGACACGTGAGCAGGCAAAACGTGGAGTAATGGCTGGTTTAGTAGTTAATGTTATTAACGGCGAGCGCTACGACAAACCAGGTGAAAAAATTGATGATGCAACAGAATTAAAACTAAAGGGTGAAAAATTAAAATACGTCAGCCGAGGTGGACTAAAACTTGAAAAAGCTTTGCAAGTTTTTGAGATTTCTGTTGATGGTCAAACAACGATTGATATTGGTGCTTCAACAGGTGGTTTCACAGACGTGATGCTACAAAATGGTGCAAAATTGGTTTATGCTGTTGATGTGGGAACCAACCAATTGGTTTGGAAACTACGTCAAGACGAACGTGTGCGTAGTATGGAACAATATAATTTCCGCTATGCTGAATTAGCTGATTTTACCGAAGGACAACCAACTTTTGCTAGTATCGATGTCAGCTTTATTTCGTTGAATTTGATTTTGCCAGCACTTCATAATATTTTGGCTGATGATGGTCAAGTGGTAGCTCTTATTAAACCGCAATTTGAAGCTGGACGTGACCAAATTGGAAAAAATGGAATCATTCGTGACAAAGCTGTGCACCAAAAAGTTTTGGAAACTGTGACAAGTTTTGCTGTCGATTTCGGATTTACAGTTAAAGGGCTTGATTTCTCGCCTATCCAAGGTGGACATGGTAATATTGAATTTTTGGCGCATTTGCAAAAATCAGCTGATGCGAAAAATTTAGTTGCTGCTATGATTCCAGAAATTGTTGAAAAAGCGCATAAGGAATTTAAAGATGAAAAAGAGTGAACGTTTAGAATTAATTAAAAAGATTGTTGCTGAAAATGCTGTCGAAACACAGCATGATTTGCTAAAGTTGCTTGAGGCTGAAGGACTCACTTTGACACAGGCTACCATTTCTCGTGATATGAATGAGATTGGTATCATCAAAGTGCCGTCAGTTGATGGACCATACATTTATGGCCTTTCAAAAGATAAAACTAAAAAAGTTGGACAAGTGTCTGTTCCAATTAAAAGCACTGTCCTTGCAGTTTCAGAGGAAACTGCAGGTCTTGAAAACATGATTAATCTTGATGTCATTCCAGGAAACAGCCGCTTAATCAAGCGTTTCTTGTTGGAAGATTTCAAAGATAGTCTTTTTAGCGTTATTGCTGATGATGATAGTTTGTTAGTGGTCGCAAAAACAGCAGAAGATGCTGCAGCCATTCGCCAAGAAGTTCGTAAATGGATGACAGACCACAAATAAGAAAGGTCGTTCTATGCTTTTAGAAATTTCCATTAAAAATTTTGCCATCATTGAAGAAATCTCATTGACTTTTGAAAATGGCATGACCGTTTTGACGGGTGAAACTGGTGCAGGGAAGTCTATTATTATCGACGCCATGAATCTCATGCTTGGTGCGCGTGCGAGTCTTGATGTCATCCGTCATGGGGCAAATAAAGCTGAAATTGAAGGTCTGTTTTCAGTTGGTGAAAATGCTGCGCTCACGCAAATTCTGGAAGAAAACGGCATTGAAGTTACGGAAGAATTAATTATCCGTCGTGAAATTTTGCAAAATGGTCGTTCGATTGGTAGGATTAATGGACAAATGGTTAACCTGACAACGCTTCGTGCTGTTGGTCAATATTTGGTTGATATTCATGGACAACATGACCAAGAAGAATTGATGAAACCAAACATGCACATTCGTATGCTGGATGAATTTGGAAATAGTCATTTTGCTTCGGTCAAGAAACACTACCAAGACCTTTTTGAACGTTATCGACGCTTGCGTAAACGTGTTTTAACCAAGCAAAAAAATGAGCAAGAACATAAGGCTCGTATCGAAATGCTGGAATTTCAAATTGCAGAGATTGAAGCAGCTGCCCTAAAATCAGGTGAAGACCAAGTTCTAAACCAAAAACGTGATAAGTTGTTAAATCACAAACATATCGCAGACACATTAACCAATGCTTATGTCATGCTTGATGATGAAGAGTTTTCAAGTTTGTCAAATATTCGTTCAGCTATGAACGACTTGATGACCTTGGAAGAATTCGATGCGGATTACAAAGATATGTCATCAAATGTTTCTGAAGCTTATTATATTTTAGAAGAAGTGACTAAGCACTTAGGTGATGTTATTGATGAGCTTGATTTTGATGCTGGCAGTCTTCAACAAATTGAAGCTCGTTTAGAAGTGATTTACAGCATTACCCGTAAATACGGTGGCAGTGTTGATGATGTTTTAGATTATTACGAAAATATCACCAAAGAATACAATCTTTTGACCGGCAATGATGAGTCATCTGATGATATGGAAAAAGAGCTCAAACGCTTGGAAAAAGAATTGATTGTTGCTGCTGAGAATCTCAGTCAAGAACGTCATCAATTAGCTAAAAATTTGGAAGCTGAAATCAAGCAAGAATTGGCTGATTTGTACATGGAAAAGGCTGATTTTCAAGTGCAATTTAGCAAGGGAAAATTCAATCGTGATGGGAATGAAGCTATTGAATTTTACATTTCAACTAACCCTGGTGAAGGTTTCAAGCCTTTGGTTAAGGTAGCCTCTGGTGGTGAAATTTCACGTTTAATGTTAGCTATAAAATCTGCCTTTTCACGTAAAGAAGACAAGACAAGTATTGTCTTTGATGAGGTTGATACAGGAGTTTCTGGACGTGTAGCGCAAGCTATTGCCCAAAAAATCTATAAAATCGGTAGTCACGGGCAAGTTTTGGCGATTTCACACTTGCCACAAGTGATTGCGATTGCGGATTATCAATTCTTTATTGAAAAACGTAGTGATGAAAATACAACTGTTTCAACAGTGCGTTTGTTAAGTGAAGAAGAGCGTGTGGAAGAAATTGCAAAAATGCTTGCTGGTAGTGATATTACGGAAATGGCGCGTGAACAAGCGCGTGAATTGCTAAAGAAATAAAATAGGAGCCCCAGGGCTTCTTTTTTTGTCTTCTAAAACCTGGTTGATAAAATGTCCCCCAACTGCTAAAAATTTGGTATAATGGTTGTTAGGATAAATTTTGATATAAAGTTTTGAAAGTATGATAGGATAAAAAATGAGTAAAATTAAAATTGTTACAGATTCATCTTTAACGATTGAACCAGAATTAGTTGAAAAATATGATATTACAGTTGTGCCATTGTCAGTTATGATTGATGGTGTTGTTTATTCTGATAACGACATGAAAGAGGAAGGAAAATTCCTCAATTTGATGCGCAATAGCAAAGAATTACCTAAGACAAGTCAACCCCCTGTTGGTGTGTTTGCAGAAGTTTACGAAAACTTGATGAAAAATGGTGCTGAGCACATTGTTTCAATTCACATCACGCATACACTTTCAGGAACTGTTGAAGCAGCTCGTCAAGGGGCTAATCTTGCTGGAGCAGACGTAACGGTTATCGATTCAACATTTACAGACCAATGTCAAAAATTCCAAGTGGTGCAAGCTGCCAAATTAGCCCAAGAAGGTGCAAGCTTGGAAGAAGTTATTGCTAAAGTTGAAGAAGTTCGTCAAAAATCAGAACTTTACATTGGTGTTTCAACCCTTGAAAATTTGGTTAAGGGTGGACGTATTGGACGTGTTACAGGTCTTCTCAGCTCACTACTTAACATTCGAGTGGTTATGGAAATGATTGATTGCGAATTGAACACAGTTATCAAAGGTCGTGGTGTTAAAACATTTAACAAATGGCTTGATAGCTTTATTGAGCATGCACAAACATCTGGCAAGAAAGTCGCTGAAATCGGTATTTCATACTGTGGAACGGCTGATATGGCAAATGGCTTTAAAGAAAAGCTGCAAGTTTTGGGTGCTCCAATTGCTGTTTTAGAAACTGGTTCAATCATCCAAACGCACACTGGTGAAGACGCTTTTGCGGTTATGGTACGCTATGAATAAGAAAAAGAATTTTTTAACTGGGTTTGCTTTCTTTTTAGCAAGCCTTCTTCTGTTTATCGCCGTTTTTAATATTTTGATTCCAAAATCAGATCAAGAATTAACCAAAAAGGATTTCTTAGCTCAGAAAACAAAGTCATTTCATTATGTGGCTATCGGTGATTCCTTGACCGAAGGGGTTGGCGATACAACTAATCAAGGTGGTTTTGTCCCAATTCTATCCCAAAGTTTAACAGATACTTATCATTATCAAGTCACACATGATAATTACGGGGTTTCAGGAAACACCAGTAACCAGATTTTGACACGAATGAAAGATAAGCAAGACATCCAAAATTCCTTAGCTAAAGCGGATATGATGACCCTAACCGTTGGGGGAAATGATGTTATGGCCGTCATTCGCAAGCATTTGACGAAATTATCTGTGGCGACCTTTAAAAAGCCTGCCAAATCATATCAAGAACGTTTACGTCAGATTATTGAGCTAGCTCGTTCAGAAAATGAAGATTTGCCAATTTATATTTTGGGAATTTATAATCCTTTTTACTTGAATTTCCCTGAAATGACGGAGATGCAAGAAATTATCAATGATTGGAATGATGCTACTGAGAGCGTGACAAAAGAGTATCATCGTGTTTACTTCGTTCCAATCAATGATCAACTTTATAAAGGAATTGATGGTCAAGAAGGAATTGTGTCAACATCTGGTGACCAAACAACGGTTATCAACGATGCTTTGTTTAGTGGTGACCATTTCCACCCGAATAATATTGGCTATCAAATTATGTCAGACGTAACAATGGAGAAAATCAATGAAACTAAAAACGAATGGAACAAAGACTAACTGGTGGAAGTGGGCGTGTCTCCTCATTTTAGCTATTAATGTGGCTTTTGTGGGAGTGATTGCTAGCCGCTTAATTCAAGTTAGAGAACCAGCAGCACAAACGATTACTTCAAAAAAGGTTAAAAGTGTCAAAGTTGGAACAGTTTCAACGACACGTGAGCAATTGAATGATACGGTTGCTGCTTATTTGAAAGATTATCAAACAAAAAATTCGTCTTATAATGTTTACGCAACTTCATCAGCGATTTTGTTTGAAGGAACTTATACTTTTTTAGGTTATGAAGTACCACTTTATATTTATTTCCAACCAAGTCGCCTAGAATCGGGAGCTATTCAGCTAAAAATCACTTCATTTTCAGTCGGGACACTAACATTGCCAGAATCAGAAGTTTTGAAATACTTAAAATCAAGTGTAGACCTTCCAAATTTTGTGGAAGTTTTGCCAAAAGAGTCTGTTATTAATATCAATATTCAGAGCATAAAAAACGATGCAGGTATCTTTTTGAAAGCGACAACAATCGATCTTGTAGGCGATCAATTTAACTTTGATATTTACAAGAAAAACAGCTAATTAAACGTTTAATACTTGACCTTAAGCCTTTTTTTGGGTATCATAGACTTTGTTAAAGTGTTAACGCTTAGAAATTAATTGGAGGATTTGTTAAATGGCTAACAAACAAGATTTAATCGCTAAAGTTGCAGAAGCAACTGAGCTTACTAAAAAAGATTCAGCAGCAGCTGTAGATGCAGTATTCTCAGCAATCGAAAGCTTCCTTTCTGAAGGCGAAAAAGTTCAATTAATCGGTTTTGGTAACTTTGAAGTTCGCGAACGCGCAGCTCGTAAAGGTCGTAACCCACAAACTGGTGAAGAAATTGAAATTGCAGCTTCAAAAGTACCTGCATTCAAAGCTGGTAAAGCACTTAAAGACGCTGTAAAATAATTACATAGAAAAGAACCTTGTCGTATCAACTGTTGTTGAGTCTGGCAAGGCTCTTTTTTCTTGTAAAGAAGAAAAGTTTTACAGTAATAAGTCAAAGTAATTCAGGCTTTTATGTTATAATCGAACGTAGAAATATCGTGAATTTACGTGTGATAAATGTAAAGAAAGAGTTAAATCATGGATAAAACACTTTTGTTAGTTGTTATTTTTTTAGGTGCTTTTTCACTTTTTAAAGCAGTGATGTTAATTATGGTTGGACTCGCCATGAAACCAAAAGTTGATGAAAACGGAAATGTCATTGCTCAAGATCAAGCAGAAGAAGACGATAAAACAAGCCCAGGCGAAGACGACAGTGATTTTTGGGATAATTGGTAAAGAATAAGGAAGTTGGGGTGAGAGCTGATTTCTCAGCCGATTATGGCTAAGTTAGCAGTGAGTACTTGCTTAAAAATTGTCTGAAGTTGGAAATCTAGCTTGTAAAGGAAACTTAGTCACTTAAAGTTGGCAATCACTGTTTTTATATTTTTGACAATCGTTTTTAAAAATTTATCTCCAGATTGTTGAAATGCGTATATTTATTACAATTTTATAAATTGAGAGGCTGAGTATTTTTGACTCAGCCTCTTTAAAAGCCCAAAAATAGCGCCTTTGTGGCGCTATTTTTTTGAGCAAGTCATTTGAAAAAGATGTTGATTTTGAGAGGAATTTGCTGTGATTATATCCATTTTCAAGAATTTACTTAATATTTTAAATAAAATTTCTATTGCCCAAATTAAAAAAAATCTATATAATGGATTGTATGGAAAAAAATAAAGAAAAAACATTTTTTGGACAGCCTAAGGCTTTGTTTACTTTATTCCAAACAGAACTTTGGGAACGATTCTCGTATTATGGAATGCGTGCAATCTTAATTTACTATTTGTACGCATCTGTTACTTCAGCTAACGCAGGGTTAGGACTTCCTAAGCCACAAGCAATGGCTATTGTAAGTATCTATGGAGCTCTTGTATACCTTTCTGGTATTATTGGTGGATGGTTTGCAGACCGCGTCCTTGGCGCATCTCAAACAATCTTTATCGGTGGTATTCTTATTACCCTAGGGCACATTGTTTTAGCTCTTCCGTTTGGCTTGACGTCTCTTTTCATCTCACTATTCTTGATTATTTTGGGAACAGGGATGTTAAAACCAAACATTTCAAATATGGTTGGTCACTTGTATGAACCAGACGATCCTCGTCGTGACACAGGTTTCAATATCTTTGTCATCGGTATCAACATTGGTTCATTGCTTGCTCCTATCGTAGTAGGAACAGTTGGACAAAGTATCAACTATCACTTAGGTTTCTCTCTTGCCGCTATTGGTATGGTATTTGCTTTATTTGTTTATTGGTATGGACGAATGAAGCAATTCCCAGAAATTGGAAACAAACCTTCCAATCCATTAACGACAGCAGAGAAAAAAGGGTTAGCAATCAAATCAGTTATTGGTTTTGTTATCTTAGCTGTTGCTGGAACATTACTTTACCAAGCAAGCCCAGCTAAATTCGTTGATAACGTCATCAATATTCTATCAATGGCTGGTATCTTCATCCCATTTATCTACTTTATCTTGATGTTCGCATCTAAAAAAGTTTCAAGTACAGAACGTAAGCAATTGTTGGCTTACCTTCCATTGTTCTTGTCTTCTATCGTTTTCTGGTTAGTTGAAGAACAAAGTGCGACAGTTATTGCTGTCTGGGGTGAAACTCGTACAAACTTGCATCCAACAATCTTTGGTATTAACCTTTACATTGACCCTTCATGGTATCAATTGCTTAATCCATTGTTCATCGTTATTTTGACACCATTATTTGTTTGGATTTGGAACAAAATGGGTGAACGTCAACCATCAGCGGTTACAAAATTTGGATTAGGATTGTTGTTAACTGGTGTGTCATACATGATCATGGCTTTGCCAGGTATGTTGTATGGAACAAACAACCGTGTAAGCTTTATCTGGTTGGTAGTAATGTTTGCCGTTCAAATGGCTGGTGAGTTGTTAGTTTCTCCAGTAGGTCTATCTGTTTCAACTAGACTTGCACCACTTGCATTCCAATCACAAATGGTTGCACTTTGGTTCTTGGCAGACTCAACTTCACAAGCAGTGAATGCTTTGATTACACCATACTTTACTAAAGACACAGAAGTAGCATTCTTCGGTATCTTAGGACTTGTATGTCTTGGTATTGGTGCTTTGTTGCTACTTATCAAAAAACCAATTTTGAACTTAATGCGTAATAATTAATCTTTTAGGAACTCTTTCTCTTATGAGAAGAGCTTCTATGTCAACTGTAGGAGGTGGCAAATCCTAAAAAGAGTGAGGACAACATGTCCTTGCTCTTTTTGTTTTTTATTAGTCGATATATTTCAATTTGCCACGGAAGTCTTCTAGGGTTTCATAACCTTTTTCTGCCATGATAGCTTTAAGTTCTTCTGTGATGCGGGCAAAGGCAGCAGGACCTTCTTGGTGAAGAATTGTTCCTATTTGAACCATACTTGCACCGCATAAAATATGTTCAAAGGCATCACGACCAGTTTTAACACCACCTGTTCCAATAATTTGGATAGATGGATTTAGGCGTTTATAAAATGCGTGAACATTAGCAAGTGCGGTTGGTTTGACATAATCACCACCAATACCACCAAAACCATTTTTAGGTTTGATAACAACAGTTTCATCGTCAACCACCAAACCATTTCCGACTGAGTTGATGCAGTTAACGAATGTTAGTGGAAATTGATTGAAGATAGCTGCCGCACGGTCAAAGTGTGCGATGTCAAAATATGGAGGCAGTTTAACTCCAAGAGGTTTTGTAAAGTATGTGAAGATATCTTTTAAAATTCGTTCAGTTGTTTCAAAATCATAAGCGATTTGTGGCTTACCTGGGACATTTGGACAAGAAAGGTTTAGTTCTACAAGTCCTTGGTAGTCAGATTCTTGAACTGTTTTTAAGATAGTATGTGTTTCTTCTTCAGACATACCAACAAGTGACAAGAAGTGATTTTTACTATTTGGTGTGTTTTGGAGTTCAGTAACGTAGTCAAGATAATATTGGAAACCATTGTTTGGTAGTCCCATAGAATTGATTGAACCAAGAGCTGTATCAGCGTAACGCGGTTCGGGATTTCCTGGACGCGCAGCCAATGTTCCAGTTTTTGTGACGAAAGAGCCTGCAGCAGAAGCCTCAATTTCAGCTAATTCTTCTCGAGTCATACAATAAACGCCAGCAGCGTTCATCAAGCAGTTGTCAAAATCGAAAGCTCCAATTTTTGTTGCAGTTGAAACCATAAAGTCCTCCAAAAATCTATTATCACACAATAGTGAATTTTCTGATATTACAAGAAATATTTTACTATTTCAGTAACCTGAAAGCAAGTGTTTTTCCGAACAATCTTGAAAATATTATAAAAAACAGAAAGATTTTGCCTGATTTTGGATACTTTTTTTGTTTTTTATCTTGTTAATAGACTGAAAAAATGAAAAATACCTCTCGAATTAAACAAAGTTAGTTCATGCTTGCATAGTTTTTGTGAAAGTGATAAACTGATTACAGTAGAACATTTGAGTAATTGTTCAAGTGTTTTATAAAAGATATTGGAGATAATTAAGATGATTGAGACTAATGAATCACAAAAATTACTAAAAGGTGATTTGCTAATGGATGTTTCCAGCTTTTTTAAGGCGTTAGGAAACACGACTCGTTTGCAAATTATTTCTTGTTTAAGCAAGGGAGAGTTAAAATCTAGTGAATTAGCAGAAATTTTAGAGATGACGCCATCAGCGATTTCACATCAGTTGACTATGCTAAAAAATCTCAAGATTGTTTCTGTTCGACGCGAAGGTAAAAATCAGATTTATGCCCTTGCTGATAAGCATATTAGCCAAGTTTTGGAGTCTGTTGTAGAGCATTATCAGGAGGATTAATCATGTCACATAAACATAAAAAGAAGCTCGCTCGCATCTTGCTAGCAGCGCTAGTTTTTCTTGTCGTTTTCCTTGTGGTTCGCTTGAACCATCTGGGCTTAGTAGCTCAAGCTTTTTTATATGCCATTCCGTTTTTAATGGCTGGTTATGATGTTTTGAAAAAAGCCTTGGTAAAAATAAGTCAAGGGAAAGTCTTTAGTGAACATTTTTTGATGTCACTAGCGACACTTGGAGCATTTGCTCTTAGTTTTATGACTGGTGAGGCTGAATTTGCCGAAGCTGTATTTGTAATGATTTTCTACCAAGTTGGTGAATTCTTTGAGCATATTGCTGAAGGTAGCAGTGAAAAATCAATTTCAGAACTACTAGATTTGCGACCAAATCTTGTTCATTTGGAAGAAGGTGGTCAAACAGTTGATGTTGATCCGAAAACCTTACAAGAGGGTCAGGTGATTGTGATTCAACCTGGGGAGAAGGTTGCGATTGATGGTATCTTGGTTTCTGGTGAGTCTTCAGTTGACACAGCAGCTTTGACAGGAGAAAGTTTACCACAAAGTGTTCAGGTTGGTGACCAAGTTCTCTCAGGGATGATTAACATGACTGGTGTGATTCGTGTTAAAGTTTTGCATCGTGTTGAAGATTCTACTTTGAGTAAGATTTTAGATTTGCTTGAAAATTCAACAGCTAATAAATCAAAGAGCGAACGTTTTATGACTAAGTTTGCAGAAGTTTACACACCAACGGTAGTTATTGCTGCTTTGATTTTAGCTTTCTTACCGCCAGTATTTTCAGGTGATTTTGTAGGGAATTTTCCAGAGTGGCTTAGCCGTGCGCTTACTTTCCTTGTTATTTCTTGTCCATGTGCTTTGGTCATTTCTATTCCGCTTAGCTTTTTTGGCGGTTTGGGAGCAAGCTCAAAAGCTGGTGTTCTCATTAAAGGCTCAAACTATCTTGAAAGTTTAGCTTCACTTGAAACGTTGCTTTTTGATAAAACAGGGACTTTGACAGAAGGTGTTTTTGAGGTAACAGCTCTTCATTCAGATGATATTAAGAAAGAGCATTTACTACACTTGGCTAGTCATGTGGAACGTTTTTCAAGTCACCCGATTGCTCAATCACTTCGTGAAGCTTATGAAAAAGAAGCAGATGATTGTTCGATTACAGATGTGACTGAAAAATCTGGTTACGGTATTAGTGCTAAGGTAAACGGTCATGATGTGGCTGTCGGAAATACTAAATTTATGGATAGCTTAGGAGCTAAATGGAAACCTTGCCATAAAGTCGGAACGATTGTTCATGTGGCTATTGATGGTGCTTATGCTGGTCATATCGTTATTTCAGATTGCATTAAATCAGATACCAAGGAAGCTCTGGAACAACTTAAAAAAGCTGGTGTGAAAAATCTTGTCATGTTAACGGGAGACCGTCACGAAGTAGCTGAAAAAATTGCTGATGACTTGTCAATGACAGATTACAAAGCGGAGCTATTGCCAGCTGATAAGGTCAGTGAACTGGAAGGCTATTTGACGAAAAAATCTCCTCGTGCCACAGTCGGATTTGTTGGTGATGGCATTAATGATGCTCCTGTATTAGCTAGAGCTGATATCGGTATCGCCATGGGGGGGCTTGGTAGTGACGTTGCCATTGAAGCAGCAGATGTTGTTGTTATGAATGACCATTTGTCAAAAATTGCGCAGGCTATCAAGATTGCACGTCAGACAATCACTATCGCTAGAGAAAATATTATTTTCTCAATCGGTATCAAAGTTTTAGTCTTGATACTCGCTAGTCTAGGCTTAGCTAATATGTGGTTAGCTATTTTCGCTGACGTTGGTGTGACAGTACTTGCGACCTTGAATGCCATGCGAACAATGAAATTGACATAGAAAATTTTTTGAATTATAATAGCCTTAATCATATAGAAAGCTACCATTTTCGTTAGAAAGTGGGGTGGTATGACTGCTTTTGAATCTCTCTTTTTGAGAATCGATTGCTGGTCATGCCATTTTTTATTTTGAAAAAAATGAGAGTAAACGGTTGGTAAAGGCAGACTCTTTTACAGAAAATTAGCAATTATACTAGCTTTTTTAGAGCTTTTTGGGTAGAATAGTAAGAGTAAACGACTTTTGTCGTAATAATAATTGGTTAAAATGCTGAGCCAAAAATAGTTTAATGATTTGCCATTCTGGTAAGGGTTAAGATCTATTTTTCGCTGTGTATTTATAGCCTTTGGACTATTTTAAAGGAGACTTTATCTAATGGTAAAATTAGTGTTTGCACGTCACGGGCAATCTGAATGGAACAAAGCTAACCTTTTCACTGGTTGGGCTGACGTTGACCTTACAGAAGAAGGTACTAAACAAGCTACTGAAGCTGGTAAATTGATCAAAGAAGCAGGAATCGAATTCGATGTTGCTTTCACTTCAGTTCTTAAACGTGCTATCAAAACAACTAACCTTGCTCTTGAAGCTTCTGACCAACTTTGGGTTCCAGTTGAAAAATCATGGCGCTTGAACGAACGTCACTACGGTGGTTTGACTGGTCAAAACAAAGCTGAAGCTGCTGAAAAATGGGGTGACGAACAAGTTCACATCTGGCGTCGTTCATACGATGTATTGCCACCAGCTATGGCTAAAGACGATCAATACTCAGCACACACTGACCGTCGTTACGCTAACCTTGATGACAAAGTTGTTCCAGATGCAGAAAACTTGAAAGTTACTTTGGAACGTGCCCTTCCATTCTGGGAAGATAAAATCGCTCCAGCTCTTAAAGATGGTAAAAACGTCTTTGTAGGTGCTCACGGTAACTCAATCCGCGCTCTTGTAAAACACATCAAACAATTGTCAGATGACGAAATTATGGATGTTGAAATCCCTAACTTCCCACCACTTGTATTCGAATTTGACGAAAAATTGAACGTTACTGACGAATACTTCTTGGGTAAATAATCTGATATAGGATTATAAGGCTTAAAACCCTTGATATGAAAGCATTCTAGGCTCACCCCTAGGGTGCTTTTTTTGAATTTGTTTAGATTTTTGTTTAGATTTACTAAAAAAGTTTGAAAGAAAAGGGTGACCCAAAAGTGTCATACCCTTTATAAACTATTAATAGCATTTTCAAATATTGAAGCTGATTTTTGAGCCCCTTCTTTAGTTGCGTGAACGTATGTATTAAGTGTCATAGAGATATCACTATGACCTAGACGGTGTTGTAAGTCTTTTGGCTGAATACCAGCGTAAAGCATAATTGTAGCGTGTGTATGGCGCAAACCATGGAAAGATACATTAGTTACACCAGCGTTTTTAAAGTGCTTATCAAGTCTTCTTCTTAGATTGCAAGCAATAGCGTATTTTTCTGTAAAAACAGAGAATACAACTGTTTCAGACCGTCCGAGTTGCCATGATTGGACTTGTTGGCGGTTTTTATATTGCTTAAGCATAAGTATAGTAGCTTTATCAATTGAGATATCCCTATACCCTGATTTTGATTTAGGCGGATTTACTTTGTGGTACCTATTAAGTGTCTTATTAACGCTGACTATACCTTTTTCTAAGTCAATATCAGACCATTCAAGGGCTAAAGCCTCACTAATACGCATACCAGTAGCAAGCAAAAACGTATATAAAACAAAGTCAAATAGATTTTCATAAATTGATTTGTCTAATGTATCTAGGTAGCTTAAGAATCGCTTTAATTCTTGCCTGTCTAAGAACTTAATTTTAGCTTTTTCTTTTTGTTTTTTACGTGGGACAATGATATCCCTTGCTGGGTTGTGTTGTATTAGTTGCATAGCAACGCCATATTGAAGTATACGGCTATTTACATTGTGAAGTAAGTTGTAGTTTGCGTATGCTCCTTTAATGCCCTTATTTGCCCTGTCAGCCCATTTATTAACTTGTTGTTGAATAATAGGTGTTGTTAGCTTATCAAGCTTATAATCGCCAAATACGGGCAATATATGAACCTTTAACAGTCCTTTCATTGCTTGTTGGGTGTTTGGCTTAACTGTATTCTTGTAATTATCATACCAGAGTGAAGCAAGTTCTTTATAAGTCTTTGCTGTAACTTTGGTTTTAGTTGTATAACCGTTACTGATGAACTCATTAACCGCCTCACGGGCTTTGGTTTTAACACCTTTTTTGGTAGAAGCGGGACAGGGACATATTGTCAATATTGCCAGCATCGCTGGTTTGATTGCTTCAGCGAAATCATCAGTTTACTCGGCAACAAAATTTGCGGTGATTGGCTTTTCAAATGCCCTACGTTTGGAA